>JAQGMY010000144.1 GCA_028292105.1 Ramlibacter sp. | reverse complement strand
TGGACTTGAGTTCGATCGTGGTGAACCCGGAAGCACCATCGCGCAGGCTCGCGGAGCACCCGTAGCCGCACGATGTATCCGCCAGGGTGACAAGCGCCCCTGCATGCAGATAGCCATTGGGCGCCATATGGATCTCGTGGACCTCGAGTTCGGATCGCACGTTCCCGGGCGACATCGCCGTGATGGTCATCCCCAGGTGGCCCGGCAGCTTCCCCCGTCCGCGCTGGTTGTAGGCGTCCACCTGTGTCGCTTCTGGCATTGTCGGCTCTCACGAAGAACTGGGATGGGCCACTTTACCCGGAAGGCCGCCTCGCAACCGCGAGCCAGAACGCCTGGTGCCGCTGGGCGGGGCCGGCTCGCGCGCCAAGTCTTCGGCTTTCAGCCGAGCCAGCTCTTGATCCGTGCGCCCAGCGTCTCGCGGCTAATGCCGTATCGGTCGTGCAGCGTGGGCAACGCGCCAGCATCGAGGAAAGCGTCGGGCAGGCCGCCAAGCTCGAAGCGCGCGGGTTGCACGCGGTTGCGCAGCAGTGCGCTGGCGACGGCTTCCCCCAGGCCTCCGACCACCGAGTGGTTTTCCGCGACCACGACCAGCCGATGCTTGTAGCGCACCGCTTCGACGATCGACTTTTCGTCCAGCGGCTTGATGGTCGGGCTGTGCAGCACCGCCACCGAGATGTTGTCCGCGGCCAGGTCGGTCGCGACCTCGAGCGCGCGCATGGTCAGTATGCCGCTGGAGATGACCAGCACATCGCTGCCTTCGCGCAGCATCTTGGCTTTGCCGAGCTCGAATTTGTAGCCCTCGATTTCGTCCAGCACGAGCGGTACCTGTCCCCGAAGGATGCGCATGTAGACCGGGCCCTTGTGGGCGGCGATCTGCGGCACGGCCTGCTCGAGGTCGAGCGCATCGCAAGGATCCACCACCGTGAGGCCGGGAATGGCGCGCATCATCGCGAGATCGTCGGTGGCCTGGTGGCTCGGGCCATAGCCGGTGGTCAGTCCAGGCAGCGCGCAGCAGATCTTGACGTTCAGGTTCTCTTCCGCGATGACCTGGTGGATGAAGTCGTAGGCCCGGCGCGTGCCGAACACCGCATACGTGGTGGCGAACGGAACCAGGCCCTCCTTCGCCAGGCCGCCGGCGGCGCCCATGAGCAACTGCTCCGCCATCCCCATCTGGAAGAAGCGCTCGGGGTACGCCTGGGCGAACAGGTGCAGGTCGGTGTACTTCGCAAGGTCCGCGGTCAGGCCGACCACCTCGGGACGGGATGCCGCGTACTCGACCAGGGCCTTGCCGAACGGTGCGGCCTTCACGCGCTGGCCCTCCGAGGCGATCGACGCGATCATGGCCGACGTCGTCAACCGGGGCTTCTTTTCTGCAGTGGCGGCGTTCATGCTGCGGTTCTTTCGCTGGTGGCGGCGGTGCGGTTCTGGTCGAGAACCTCGAGGGCGTTCTGCCACTCCGGAGGATCGACGCGGATGAAGTGGTTCTTCTCCCGCTCCTCCAGGAAAGGGACTCCTTTGCCCATCAGCGTGTCGAACAGGATCACCCTCGGTTTCGCTTCGCCGAGAAAGCGGGCAGCGTCGAACGCCTGCAGCACCGCCGGCAGGTCGTTTCCATTCACACGCTGGACGTGCCAGCCGAAGGCCGCCCACTTGTCGGCCAGAGGTTCGAAGCCAAGCACCTTGCCCGACGGACCGTCGGCTTGCTGGTTGTTGATGTCGACCAGGCACACGAGGTTGTCCAGCCGGTGATGGGCCGCTCCCAACGCAGCCTCCCAGGTGGAGCCCTCGTCGAGTTCGCCATCGGACATCGAGTTGTAGACGAAGGCCGGGTTCTTCTTCTGCTTGAGGCCGAGCGCCATGCCCACGCCGATGATCAGGCCCTGGCCGAGCGAGCCGCCCGAGATCTCCATGCCCGGCGTGTACGTTGCCATGCCGGACATCGGCAGCCGGCTGTCGTCGCTGCCGTAGGTCTCCAGTTCGGACTCGGCGATGACGCCCGCTTCGATGAGCGCGGCATAGTGCGCAATGGCATAGTGGCCGTGCGAGAGGAGGAAGCGATCGCGGCCCTCCCATTGCGGCTCGGCCGGCCGCAGGCGCATGGCGTGGCAGTAGGCGACAGCCAGCACATCGGCCCAGCCGAGGGCCTGGCCGATGTAGCCCTGGCCCTGAACCTCGCCCATTCGAACGGCGTAGCGTCGAATGCGGTGCGCGGCGGCGGCAAGCGCATCGAGCTTGTCGGAAGAGTGATTCATCCAGCTTTCCCTTTCAGCAATTCAGGCCGGTCAGCGCACGATGCTGGCCGGCACGTATGAAACGAGCGCGAGCACCGCGAACGCAACGAAGTAGAACGGGCCGAGCTCGCGCACGGTCTGGCCCACCTTCACCCTGGCCAGCGCACTCGTGATGAAGAGCGTCGTGCCGACGGGCGGCGTATACAGCCCGATGGCGAGGTTCACGACCATCATCACGCCCAGCTGGGTCATGTCCATGCCGACGGCATTGGCCAGCGGCACGAACACCGGCGTGAGCAGCAGGATGGCGGCGGGCAGGTCGATGAACATGCCGAGGAACAGCATCAGCAGGTTCATCAGCAGGATCACCAGCCACTTGGCGTGCACGTTGGCCTGCACCCAATGCGCCATGCCCTGCGGCATCTGGTCGAAGGTGAGCAGCCAGCCGATGGCCGACGACGCCATGATCACGAGCAGCACGACACCCGTGGCGAGCCCGGCCTGCACCACTGCCGCGTTCAGGCGATTCCACCCCAGGTCGCGGTAGATCAGCGCCGACACGACGCCGGCGTACAGCGTGGACAGCACCGCCACTTCCGTTGGCGTCGCGATGCCGAAGCGCAGGAAGATGATGATCAGCACCGGCAGCAGCACGGCAGGCGAAGCGTAGGCCAGATGGCGGCTGAATGCGGCGCGGTTGAAGGGCGTGGTGTCGCGGGGAAAGTTGCGGCGCTTGCCCACCCACCAGCACGCGGCCATGAAGCCGCCGCACATGAGGAGTCCCGGCAGGACGCCGGCCAGGAACAGCGATGCGATGGATGCATTCGCACTGAGCGCGAAGAGGATCATCGGGATCGACGGCGGGATGAGGATGTCGATGGTCGCGGCGGCCGCGAGCGTGGCGGCGGAAAACGCGGCGGGGTAGCCGAGGCGCTTGTGCCACGGGATCAGCAGCGAACCGATGGCCGACGCGTCCGCCACTGCGGAGCCCGAGACGCCGCCGAACAAGGTGGAGGAAAGCACGCCGACTTGCGCGGGGCCACCATGGAAGCGCCCGATCAAGGCGGAAAGCACGCCCACGAGGGCCTCGCCGAGCTTGCCGCCCATCATCAGAGTGCCTGTCAGCATGAAGAAGGGAATGGCGATCAGGGGAAAGCTCTGGACCTGGGCCACCATCTGCTGCACCAGCAGGTCCAGCGGCACCTTGTCGGAAGTCGCGGCGGCGGCCATCGCGGCAACCAGCAACGCGTGGGCAATCGGTATCGCGGCAATTGCCGCGCCCATGAAGACGAAGAGAATGAGTGCGCTCATGACGGTTCCCGCGTTACCAGTGCGCCACCGGGACGCGAACTTCCTCCGGCTCCGAAGCTGCCGGCGTCGGCGGCAGGAACCAGGCGCGCCACGCGGACTGCGCGGCCAGCAGCGCGAGCAGGCCGATGCCGACCATCACGCAGGCGTAGGTGATCGAGCCCGGGAGTTGCAGGATGGGCGACTTTTCGTCGTGCACGATTTCCAGCATCCGGTACGTGGCGACGGTCAGCGTCGCATAGAGGATCGCCACCACCAGCCAGCCCAGTGCGGTGACGATGCGGCGCACCCGCGGTGCCACTGCGTCCATCAGGAAGGTGGTGGCGATGTGCGCGCCCTGGAGCGCCGCCAGCACGACACCCGACATGACCAGCCAGGGAAACAGCAGCTCCGGGACCTCGTTGGCCCACTGCAGGCTGGAGCCGGTGACATAGCGAAGCGTGGTGTTGGCAACCAGGATGATGAAAATGACGGACGTGGACAGCCAGAGCACACAGCGGCACAGGGCAGCCACGCCGCGCTCGATCCCGCTCGGGGCGGCGGATTGCATACAGTCTCCTCAGGGGAATTCCATGGCGTCCGGGCGCGCATGGCGCCGGCCGCCACCGGGGGTTACCTGGCGCGCGCGGCGCCGATGACCTTCTTGACGTAGGGGCCGACCGGGCCTGCCATCCACTTGTCGTCCACCTCCGCCGTGGCTTTCTCGAAAGCCGCCTTGTCCGGCGTGGTGACCTGCACCCCCTTCCCCTTGAGGTCGGCCAGCAGCTTCTCGTCGGCTTCCTGCGAGAGCTTGCGCTGAAGCACCGTCGCTTCGGCCGCAGCATCCTGCACGATCTTCCTGTCGGCGGCCGACAGCTTGTCCCAGGTCCGCTTGCTCATGAGCAGAGGGGTCATCTGAAACTGGTGGTTGGTCAGCGCCAGGTGCTTTTGCACCTCGTACAGCTTGCTGGCGTGGATGTTGGCCAGCGGGTTCTCCTGCCCGTCCACCACGCCCTGTTGCAGCGCCACGTACAGCTCGGCGAACTTGACCTGCTGCGATTCCGCGCCCAGCGCCTTCATGATGTCCACCAGCGTGGCATCCGGCGGCACGCGCATCTTCAGGCCCTTCATGTCCTCGACCCTGGTGATCGGGCGCTTGCTGTTGGTCATGTGGCGGATGCCGTTGTCCCAGGTGCCCAGCAGGATCATTCCCTTCTCCACGGAGCGGTCAGCCAGCTCCTTGCCCAGCGGGCCGTCCAGCAACTTGAACGCCGCGGCGGGACTGGCGAACAGGAACGGCATGCCGAACGCGGCGTACTCCGGGACTGCGTTGGCGACCGCGCCTTGCGAATTGGCTGAGATGTCCAGAGCGCCGGTGCGCAGTGCCGTCACCATGGCGGCGTCGTCCCCCAGCTGCGCCGAGGGCGCCACCTGCACTTCGATGCGCCCGTTGCTCTTCGCCTTCACGACTTCGGCAAAGCGGACCGATGCCTCGTGGCGCGGGTTGCCCGGGGCCGCCCCGTGGCCGAGGGTCAGCTTCACGGCCTGCGCCTGCGCGACGAGGGGCAGCACGGCACAGGCGGCCAGTGCCAGGAGGGTCCGGTGGAAGGTCTTGCGTTGCATGGTCTTGTCTCCGTTGAATTGTTGCAAAGGCTCAGTGGATCAACATGCCGCCGTTCACGTCGAGCGTGATGCCGGTGCAGTAGCCGGAAAGGTCGCTGGCGAGGAACACGCAGGCGCCGGCCACGTCGTCGGCGCGGCCCAGGCGTGCCAGCGGAATGGTGTCGGAGATTTCCTGCTTGCGCTCCGGCGTCAGCTTGCCCGCCGTGATGTCGGTTTCGATCAGGCCGGGCGTGACGCAGTTGATGCGGATGCCTTCGATGCCGAACTCGCGCGCCATGGCCCGCGCCAGTCCAAGCACGCCGGCCTTGGCAGCCGAATAGTGGGGACCGCCGAAGATGCCGCCGCCGCGCTGCGCCGACACGGAGGAAACGCAGATGATCGAACCGGACTGCTGCCGGCGCATGGTCGGCAGGACCGCCTGGGACATGTACAGCGTGCCCCGCAGGCTCACGTCAAGGATCCGGTCGTAATCGCCACCGGTGATCTCCAGCGTCTTGACTGGCTGCGTGATGCCTGCATTGTTCATCAGGATGTCGATGCGGCCGAAAGCCTCCAGCACCTTCGCCGCGGCTGCCTCGCAAGCTGCCTTGTCGGTGACGTCGGCGACCAGACCGAGATGGCCGTCGCCGAGTCGCGCCGCCGCCGCCGCGGGCTCTGCGCGTGCGAGATCGAGGATCGCCACCCTGGCGCCCTGCGCTGCCATCTGGCGCGCGGTGGCATAACCCAGCCCGTTCATGCCAGCACCGCCCGTGATGACGGCAACCTTGTCCTTGAGAAGCATGTTGAGATCGTCTCCGTGTGAATGGCTGCGATGGTCGACGGGGTCTTGGATTAGAACAAGCGAAGTCTGATCAGCCTAAGATGACGGTTCGTCATCTAGCGTTCGGGTTGACCCCATGTCCTCTGTCCCCCCAGCACCCAACCTGCTGGCATTCGAAGCCGTCGCACGCCGGCGCAGCTTTGCGCTCGCAGCGGCCGAGCTCCACCTGACCGCTTCGGCCATCAGCCACCAGGTCGCGCGCCTGGAGGAACACCTCGGGGTGAGGCTGTTCGAGCGAAGCGCCCACGGCGTGCGTCTGAGTGCCGCGGGCGACCAGTACCTGATGCGGGTCGGCGGGGCGCTGGCTGCCATTGCCGCGGCGACCGAGGACCTGCGCCAAGGTGTGGGCAACAGCCTGTACGTGCACTCGGCACCAAGCTTCGCCAGCCTGTGGCTCATGCCGAGGCTGCGCGGCTTCGCCCAGGCTTGCCCCGACATCGCGCTGAACCTGTCTGCCGCCCACACGCCAAGCGACTTTGCCCTCGGGCAGGCCGACATCGACATCCGCTACGGCGTTCCCGCATGGGGCGACCTGATCGTCGAGCCGCTGTTCGAGGAGCGCATCGTTCCGCTGGCTAGCCCCGCGTTCATCAAGGAACACCGGCTGAAACGACCGGAGCAGCTGGTCGAGCTGCCGCTGATCCAGAGCAACGTCAGCGTCGTCCAGTGGCCGGACTGGTTTTCAGCCTTCACCAACCATCGGGCGCCGGATCGCTTTCCGGTGCGCTTCGATCGCGCACAGATGTCGCTGGACGCCGCAACGCAAGGACTCGGCGTCGCGTTGGAAAGCACGACCATTGCGGGCTTGCATCTCCTGGAGGGAAAGCTGAGGCCGGTGTTCGCCCGCGAGAAAGGCATTTCGGTCAAGGCGCACTTTGCCGTGTATCCGGCCCGGCATGCAAAGCGGCCGTCGGTTGAGGCATTCCTGACCTGGCTGCATAGTCAAGCCTCATTGGCGACCCGCGCCGCGCGCGCATGAGCGCGGGTCGCTGATCTGCGGTGTCGGCAGCGCCTGCGCCTACGCCGCCGGCCCGCCGGCCGCCGTAGTCTTGGCAAGACCTGAAAGACCAACCCATGCAGCGGACCGCTCCCATGACCATCGCTTCCCCGATCCCGGTGCCCGACATTGACAGCGACGTGCCTGTCGCCATCATCCCTGCCGCCAGCGT
>JAQGMY010000133.1 GCA_028292105.1 Ramlibacter sp. | reverse complement strand
TCCTGCAGGTCGAAGCTGCGGCTCAGCGCCAGCAAGTCCTCTTCCGCCGTGTCGTCCTCGGCGGCCGCCGTCGCTTCATCGGCGACGAAGCGGAAAGAGCGGTTCACCGCCAGCGGGACATCCACCGGACCCAGGCAGCGCTGGCAGACCAGCGGCAGTGTCGCTTGGGCCTGGAGGTGCACCCATACCTGCGGATGGACATGCTGCGGATTGAGCATCTCGCCGCGCGCCTGCCACGTCACCGCGCGATCGGCCGGGCCGCTTGCGGCTTCCGCCGCCAGCCGCGCAAAGGCGGAAAGGCTTTCGCTGCCGTTCAACTCTGCGGCCTGCTCGGCGAAGTGGCGCACGTCCAGATGCTGCGGGTCGAAGTCCTTGGCCATGGGGGCAGTGTAAGAGAATCAGCGGATGCCACCGGCCCCCGCCCCCTCTTCCCCTGGCCCTGCCCGGGCACTCGTGCTGGGCTCGACCTCCAGCTACCGGCGCGAGCTGCTGTCGCGCCTGCGCCTGCCCTTCACTGTCGAGCCCCCGGACGTCGACGAGACCCCGCTGCCCGGCGAACAGCCGGCGGAACTGGCGCGTCGCCTGGCCGCGGCCAAGGCGGCGGCGGTCGCGCGCAAGCACCCGGCCGCGATCGTGATCGGCTCCGACCAGGTTGCGGACCTCGACGGCGAGCCCTTGGGCAAGCCCGGCAACCACGCCAATGCAGTGGCCCAGTTGCGCAGGATGAGCGGCCGCGCGGTGATCTTCCAGACCGCGATGACCGTGATGTGCCAGGACAGCGGCTTCGTGCAGCACGCACTGGCGCCGGTGCGGGTGCGGTTCCGCACGCTGGACGACGCCGAGATCGAGGCTTACCTGCACGCCGAACAGCCGTATGACTGCGCCGGCAGCGCCAAGAGCGAGGGCCTCGGGATCGCGTTGCTGGAGGCGATCGACAGCGACGACCCGACGGCGCTGGTCGGCCTGCCCTTGATCCGCACCTGCCGCATGCTGCGGGCTGCCGGCCTGCGCCTGTTCTGATGGCCGGCCGCCTCTACCTGGTGCCCGCGCCGCTGGACTTCGGCTGCGACGTGCAGGTGCCGATCACGCAGGTGCTGCCGCAGGGCACGATCACGGCCGCCGCGCGGCTGACCCACTGGATCTGCGAGAACGCCAAGTCGGCGCGGTCCATCCTCAAGCGCATCGGCGAGGTCGAGCCGCTGATGCTGCCGCTGCAGCAGCAGGAGATCGTGGAGTTGCCGCGCGAGGTGCACAAGAAGGGGGACCATGCGCCGGGCGCCTTCGATGCGCGCGGCTTGCTGCAGTCCGCACTGGCGGGACACGACGTCGGCCTGCTGAGCGAGGCGGGCATGCCGGCGGTTGCCGATCCGGGTTCTTCGGTGGTGCGCGCGGCGCACGATCTCGGCATCGAAGTGGTGCCGCTGGTGGGACCCGTTTCCTTGCTGCTGACCCTGGCCGCGAGCGGGCTGAATGGCCAGAACTTTGCCTTCGTCGGCTATCTGCCGCAGGACGCGACCGCGCGGACGCAGCGGCTGCGGGAACTCGAGGCACTGGTCTGGAAGACCGGGCAGTCCCAGTTGTTCATCGAGACGCCGTATCGCAACGAGGCCCTGTGGCAGGCGATCTTGCAGGCGTTGAAACCGGCCACGCGCGTGGCCGTCGCGTCGGCGCTGACCTTGCCGGACGCCGACGTGCGCTGTGCCGCGATATCCGCGTGGAAGCAGCGGCCGTCGCCGGTGAGCGGGAAGTTGCCCGCGGTGTTCGTGATCGGGGTGTAAGCGGGGCCTTTGCAGTGGAGTTCGGCTGCTCGCTTACTCCCCTACCGGCTGCCGTTGCGTAGGGTGTGCGAGCTTGCTCGCGCACCACCCCCGCCCTTCACCGCAGCGGCTGGACCGTCCTCAAAGCCTTCACCGCGCCCTCGCCGATCGACGCGCCGAAGCGTTTGGCCAGCTTCTCCGCCACGTTCTCGCGCCGGGTGTAGTCGACCAGTTCCTCCGCCTTGATCACCTCGCGGGCGACGAAGTCCAGGTTGCCCAGCTGGTCGGCCAGGCCCAGGTCGACCGCCTGCTGGCCGGTCCAGAACAGGCCGCTGAACAGCTCCGGCACCTCCTTCAGGCGCTTGCCGCGACCGGTCTTCACCACGTCGATGAACTGCCGATGGATCTGGTCGAGCATCGCCTGCGCGTGCTGCTTGTGCCGGTCGGTCTGCGGGCTGAACGGGTCCAGGAAACCCTTGTTCTCGCCGGCCGTCAGCAAGCGCCGTTCCACGCCCAGCTTGTCCATCAGCCCGACGAAGCCGAAGCCTTCCATCAGCACGCCGATGCTGCCGACGATGCTGGCCTTGTCGACGAAGATCCGGTCGGCCGACACGGCGATGTAGTACGCAGCGGAAGCGCAGGACTCTTCCACCACCGCGTAGAGCGGCTTCTTGTGCTTGGCCTTCAGGCGCTTCAGTTCGTCGTTGATGATGCCGGCCTGCACCGGGCTGCCGCCGGGCGAGTTGATCAGCAGCACCACGCCCTGCGCGCCCTGGTCCTCGAACGCGGCCTTGGCCGCCGCGATGATGGATTCGGCGCTGGCCTCCGATTTGGGCCCGATTTCGCCTTCGATCTGGATGACGGCGGTGTGGGCGGTGGTCTTGTCGGTTCCGGCCGCGCCCCGGTAGCTGAACGACCAGACGATGAAGATGAAGAATGCCAGCCAGGCCAGCCGCACGAAGGTGCGCCAGCGCCGCTGCGCCTTCTGCTCCTCCAGCGTGGCGAACAGCAGTTTCTCCACGGTCCCGCGCTCCCACGCCGGGGCCACCCCTTCACGGGCAGCGGCCGCGCCGGGAGTGACCGGCGCGGAAGGGGCGCCCGGCGGGTTCGATGGGCTCGTCGGCTGGTCTGGGTCGTTCATTGGAACTCGAGGGGTTGCAGGTTGAAGTCAGTATGCCAGTGCACCACCCCATCCTTTTCGGACAGCGTGATCCGCACCAGTCCGCCGCGGCACGGCCCGCCGGCGCAGGCCCCGGTGTCGGGCTGGTAGGCCGCGCCGTGGGTGCTGCACAGCAGCCAGCGGCCGGTGTCGTCGAAGAACTGGTTCGGCTGCCAGTCCATCTCCATCGCGACGTGGGTGCAGCGATTGAGGTAAGCATGCGGCGTGCCCAGGTAGCGGATGGCGAACGCGCGGCAGGTCATGCCGCCGTACTTGACGTCGAAAGGCACGGCGGTCCCGCCATCGACCAGCTCGCGGGCGTTGCACAGGGGCACCAGCTGCGGCTCGGTCATCGCCTTCAGGCGTTGTGCAGCAGCCAGCGTTGCAGTTCGCCCACCGAATGCACGATGGCTAGCGGCCGCAAGGCGACGAAGTCCTCGTGCGGGTGCGCCCCGTAGCTCACCGCCACGCTGGGGCAGCCGGCGTTCAGGGCCATCTGCAGGTCGTGCGTGGTGTCGCCGATCATCAAGGTGCGCGCCGGCTGCGTGCCGAACTCCTCGATGAGTTCATGCAGCATGCGCGGATCCGGTTTGCCGGCGGTCTCGTCGGACGTGCGCGAACCGTCGAACACGCCGGCCATTTCTTCGGAGCGCAGCACGTCGTCGAGCCCGCGGCGCGACTTGCCGGTGGCGACGGCCAGCTTGTGCCCGCACTGGCGCAGCTGCGCCAGCATGGGCAGCACGCCGTCGAACAGGCTCAGGTCGTCCTGGTGCGCCAGGTAGTGGCGGCGGTACTGCGCGCCCAGCTCGGGATAGCGTTCGCGCGGCACGTCGGGCGCGGCATGCGCCAGCGCCTCCATCAGTCCCATGCCGATCACATAGGAAGCGGCCCGGTCGCTGGGGACCGCCCCGCCCACGTCGGCCACCGCGCGCTGGATGCAGCGCACGATGATCCTGGTGGAGTCGAACAGGGTGCCATCCCAGTCAAAGGCGATCAGGTCGAAGCGGCGCGGACGGGACTCGGGCATGGTCGGTGAATTTCTGCAACTCCGCCGGCAGCTGCGCCTGCAGCGCGATGCGTTCGCCGGTGGCGGGGTGATCGAACTGTAACCGCCACGCGTGCAGGAACATGCGCTTGAGGCCCTGCTTGTGCAATGACTTGTTCAGTTCGAAGTCGCCGTATTTGTCGTCGCCCAGGATCGGGTGGCCGGCAGTGGCGAGGTGGACGCGGATCTGGTGGGTGCGGCCGGTCTTGATGGTGACTTCGAGCAGGGTGAAGCTGCCCAGGACCTCCTGGACCTTCACCAGGGTCACGGCGTGCATGCCGTCCGGATCGTCCTTTGCCACCACCTTCACCCGCCGCTCGCCATCGCCTTGCAGGTACTTGTGCAGCGGCTGGTCGAGCACCTTCTTGTTGGCCGGCCAGGCGCCTTGCACCAGCGCCAGGTAGGTCTTGCCGGTTTCGCGGTCCCGGAACTGCTCCTGCAGCCTGGTCAAGGCCGACCTCTTCTTGGCCACCAGCAGGATGCCGGAGGTCTCGCGGTCGAGCCGGTGCACCAGTTCCAGGAATCTGGCCGCCGGCCGCGCCTGCCTCAGCTGTTCGATCAGGCCGAAGCTCACCCCGCTGCCGCCGTGCACGGCGACTCCGGCCGGCTTGTCGACGGCCAGCACGTGCTCGTCCTCCAGCAGGATGGGGAACTCGCGCGGCGGAGCGGGCTTTTCGGCCTTGGCCGCCACGCTGTCGGCGATACGCACCGGCGGCAGCCGGACGACGTCGCCCTCGGCCACCCGGCTATCGGCGCCCGCCCGGCCCTTGTTCACCCGCACTTCGCCCGACCGGATGATCCGGTAGACATGGGTTTTCGGCACGCCCTTGAGCACGCGAATCAGGAAGTTGTCGAGGCGCTGGCCAGCCGATTCCTCCCCCACGGTCAGAAATTTGACTTCAGCGCTTGCAGGGGACGGCCTGCCCCCTATAATCTGTTTCACTAGCGTAACGCTGTAAGTGGTTGATTCGGCTGGCAGTTTAGTCCACGCCCAACCACCCGGCACGCTGGAAGGTCGATGCCACTGGCATTGCAGCGCGCAGATTCCGGGCCAGAGCCCGTCGTGGCGCGGGCGATGCCGGCAGGGTCCGGCTCTTTGAAACACTGATACGGAATACAAGTTCACCAGCAACACAAAACGCTGGTGGACGGATCAAAGCGAGAACAACGGTGTTGATGGTGATCCTCCTGGCTTTCTGGCGCTGGCTCCTGCCCGCGCCTGCCATGCAGGTCCCGTTTGCCGCCGCCGCCAGCGCAAGCCCCGCCGCATGTTTTGCGGTGCGTGGACGACGCAGCCTCGCCCCCATCCCCGCGCCCTTGCGACGGCTGCTGAGCTAGAAGCTCGGCAGCCGCGTTGCACTCCGGCAATTCCATCCGTTTCGAAGCGTCAGTCCGGCATCGTTGGGCCTGCCAGGCCCTGCATTTTTGACGGAAAAAAGAGGTGACGCTATGAAGCGGATGCTGATCAATGCCACACAGGCCGAAGAACGCCGGCTGGCCATCGTCGACGGGCAGAAACTGCTCGACTACGAAATCGAAATCGAAGGGCGCGAACAGCGCAAGGGCAATATCTACAAGGCGGTCGTGACGCGGGTCGAACCCTCGCTCGAAGCCTGCTTCGTGGATTACGGCGAAGACCGCCACGGCTTCCTGCCGTTCAAGGAAATCTCCAAGCAGTACTTCACGCAAGGCGTGTCGGTCTCCAACGCCCGCATCAACGAGGCGATCAAGGAAGGCCAGCAGCTGCTGGTCCAGGTCGAGAAGGAAGAGCGCGGCAACAAGGGCGCGGCCCTCACCACCTTCATCTCGCTGGCCGGCCGCTACGTCGTGCTGATGCCCAACAACCCGCGCGGCGGCGGCGTCAGCCGGCGCATCGAGGGCGAGGACCGGGCCGAGCTCAAGGAGAACATGGACCAGTTGGAGTATCCCAACGGCATGTCCATCATCGCCCGCACCGCCGGCATCGGCCGCAGCGCGCCCGAACTGCAGTGGGACCTGAACTACCTGCTCAAGCTGTGGACCGCCGTCAACGGCGCCGCCGAAGCGCAGAAGGGCGCCTGCCTGATCTACCAGGAATCGAACCTGGTGATCCGCGCCATCCGCGACTACTTCAACCACGACGTCGGCGACATCCTGATCGACACCGACGACATCTTCGAGCAGGCGCACCAGTTCATCTCGCACGTCATGCCCGAGCATGCGGCCAAGGTGAAGCGCTACCGCGACGACGCCCCGCTGTTCAGCCGGTTCCAGATCGAACACCAGATCGAGTCGGCCTATGCCCGCGAAGTGAAGCTGCCCTCCGGCGGCGTGGTCGTGATCGACCATACCGAAGCGCTGGTCTCGATCGACGTCAACTCGGCGCGCGCCATCAAGGGCGGCGACATCGATGAAACGGCGACCCGCACCAACCTGGAAGCGGCTGAACAGCGGCGCGTCGTCGCGGTAGCGCTTGACCTTGGCCGCGTGCTCCGGCATCACATGCGAGATGAACTGTTGCGCCTGCTCGTAGATGTCGTCCGTGTCGATCAGCACATCGCCGATGTCATGGTTGAAGTAGTCGCGGATCGCGCGGATCACCAGGTTCGATTCCTGGTAGATCAGGCTGGCGCCCTTTTGCGCTTCGGCGGCGCCGTTGACGGCGGCCCACAGCTTGAGCAGGTAGTTGAGGTCCCACTGCAGTTCGGGGGCGCTGCGGCCGATGCCGGCCGTGCGGGCGATGATGGA
>JAQGMY010000107.1 GCA_028292105.1 Ramlibacter sp. | reverse complement strand
GGCTGCATACCGCTTAGTCGCCTCATCGGATTGAACTATGGTCCCCGTTGCGGGACACTCCCCGGTTGATTGGGGAGACAAGGCTTTGGAAGTTTCATTCAGCAAGGAAATCGAATCGCTGCGCCTGGGCGCGGGCGACACGTTCCACGGCGAGGGCATCCTCGCGATCACCAAGGGACTGCTGCAGTCCGGGGTGGCCTACATCGGCGGCTACCAGGGCGCACCGGTCTCGCACCTGCTGGACGTCATGGTCCAGGCCAAGGACTACATGGACGAGCTCGGCGTGCACGTCGAGGCCTGTTCCAACGAAGCCTCGGCCGCCGCCATGCTGGGCGCGTCCATCCACTACCCGCTGCGCGGGGCCGTCACCTGGAAGTCGATCGTCGGCACCAACGTGGCCGCCGACGCGCTGTCCAACCTGTCCTCGCCCGGGGTCATGGGCGGCGCATTGATCGTGGTCGGCGAGGACTATGGCGAAGGCGCATCCGTGATCCAGGAGCGCACGCATGCCTATGCTCTCAAGTCCAGCATGTGCCTGCTCGATCCGCGACCGGACCTCGGAATGATGGTGCGCATGGTGGAAGAAGGCTTCCGCCTGTCCGAGACCTCGAACATGCCCTGCCTGCTGGAGTTGCGCATCCGCGCCTGCCACGTGCGCGGCAGCTTCCAGGCCAAGGACAACGTCAAGCCGGCGGTCTCCACGCGCCAGCTGATGGAGAACCCCTCCGCCTTCGACTACATGAAGCTGGCGCATCCGCCGGTGACGTTCCGCCACGAGAAGCTCAAGGGCGAGCAGCGCATCCCGGCCGCGCGCAAGTACATCGTGGAGCAAGGGCTCAACGAGCTGTTCCCCGGCCGCCACGAAGACCTCGGGATCATCGTCCAGGGCGGCCTCTACAACGCCCTGATCCGCAGCCTGCAGCAGCTGGGCCTGGCCGACGCCTTCGGCGAGACCGACGTCCCCATCCTGTGCCTGAACGTCGCCTGGCCCATCGTGCCGGAACAGGTGGCCGACTTCTGTGCGGCCAAGCGGGCGGTGCTGGTGGTCGAGGAAGGCCAGCCCGAATACATCGAGCAGGAGATCGCCACCCTGCTGCGCCGGCGTGACATCCAGACCAGGCTCCATGGCAAGGACCTGCTGCCCGCCGCCGGCGAATACAGCGTGGAAGTCCTGTCCACCGGCCTGACGCAGTTCGCCGCCAGCTACCTGCCCGGGCCGGCCACGGAAGAAGCGCGCCGCTGGCTCACCGGCAACACCGACCGCCGCGCCGCCGCTGCCGCGGCGCTGAGCAAGCCCCTGCCCAACCGCCCGCCGGGCTTTTGCATCGGCTGCCCGGAACGGCCGGTGTTCTCGGCCCTCAAGCTGATGCAGCAGGACATCGGCAAGGTGCACGTCGCCGCGGACATCGGCTGCCACGCCTTCGGCACCTTCGAGCCCTTCTCGCAAGGCCACTCGATCCTGGGCTACGGCATGTCGCTGGCCTCGCGCGCTGGCGTCTCGCCGATGATGCAGAAGCGCACGCTGGCCATCATGGGCGACGGCGGTTTCTGGCACAACGGGCTGCTCACCGGCGTGCAAAGCGCGCTCTTCAACGGCGACGACGCCGTGCTGCTGATCTTCAAGAACGGCTACACCTCGGCCACCGGCACGCAGGAGATCATCTCCACGCCGGACGACTCCGCCCGCGACGACGCCGAGGACAAGTCCAGCAGCATCGTCCACACCAACCAGACCATCGAGGCCACCTTGAAGGGGCTGGGCGTGCAGTGGATGCGCACCGTGCACACCTACGAGGTGGAGCAGATGCGCGCCACCCTCACCGATGCCTTCACGACCGACTTCCACGGGCTGAAGGTGGTGATCGCAGAAGGCGAATGCCAGCTGGAGCGCCAGCGCCGCATCAAGCCCTGGATCGCCAGCCTGCTGAAGAAGGGCGAGCGCGTGGTGCGCGTCAAGTACGGCGTCGACGAGGACGTCTGCAACGGCGACCACGCCTGCATCCGCCTGTCCGGCTGCCCGACGCTGACCATCAAGGACAACCCCGATCCGCTGAAGGTGGACCCGGTGGCCACCGTGATCGACGGCTGCGTCGGCTGCGGCCTGTGCGGCGCCAATGCGCATGCCGCCACCTTGTGCCCCAGCTTCTACCGCGCCGAAGTCGTGCAGAACCCGAAGTGGCACGAGCGCCTGGTCAACTCTTTCCGCAGCGCCGTCGTCCGCGCGCTCCAACCCGCATGAAGACCCGATCCATCACCCTCCTGATCTGCGCCCTGGGCGGCGAAGGCGGTGGCGTCCTGACCGAATGGCTGGTCGACACCGCGCTGCGCGCCGGCTATCCCGCGCAAGCGACGTCCATCCCCGGCGTGGCCCAGCGCACCGGCGCCACCACCTACTACGTCGAGGTATTCCCGGTCGCCGACAAGGACCTGGGCGGCAAGCGGCCGGTGTTCAGCCTCAACCCGGTGCCGGGTGCGCTCGACTGCATGATCTCCTCGGAGCTGCTGGAGACCGCCAGGCAGATCGGCAACGGCATGACCTCGCCCGAGCGCACGCTGGTGATCACCTCGTCGGCGCGCACGCTCACCACCCAGGAACGCATGCACATGGCCGACGGCCGCGCCGATGACGCCGACATGCTCAAGCTGGTGCAGCAGTTCAGCCGCGCCCACAACGTGTTCGACATGTCCGGCATCGCCAAGGACGCCGGCACGGTGGTCAGCGCCGTGATGCTGGGCGCGATCGCCGGCAGCGGCCTGTTCCCGTTCCAGCGGGAAGACTACGAAGCGGTGGTGAAGGCCGGCGGCAAGGGCGCGGAAGCCAGCCTGCGCGGCTTCGCCAGGGCGTTCGACCTGGTGTCCAAGGGCAAGGTCCAGGCCGACTTCATCGCCCAGGTGCTGGCGCCCAAGCCCGACCCGGCCGGCACCCTGGCGCCGCAGGCCTCCCCGGCCAAGCACCGCTACGAAGATGCCTTCCCCCCGACGGTGCAGGAGATGTTCGGCCTGGGCTACGCGCGCATGCTGGAGTATCAGGGCCAGGCCTACGCCGACCTGTACGTCAAGCGCCTGCAATCGGTGCTGGCGGCGGAACGGGAAGCCGACCCGCAAGCCGGCAACGGCCACGCCACCACCCGCGAGATGGCGCGCTGGCTGGCTTTGTGGATGGCCTTCGACGACATCGTCCGCGTCGCCGACCTCAAGAGCCGCGCCTCGCGCTGGACCCGCGTCCAGGAAGAGGTCAAGGCCAAGGACGACGACCTGCTGAAGCTGTACGACCACTTCAAGCCCGGCGTGCCCGAGTTCGCGGCGATGCTCCCCGCCGGTGTCGCCGGCAAGCTGGTCGCCTGGGACCGCCGCCGGGTCATGAAGGGCAAGCAGCCCTGGGCCCTGCCGCTGAAGATCGGCACGCACAGCGTGTTCGGCATGGTGGCACTGCGCACGCTGGCCGCCACCCGCTTCCTGCGCCCGCACGGCAGCCGCTTCGGGCTGGAGCAGAAGATGATCGAGCAGTGGCTGCAGGGCGTGGTGCTGGGCACCCAGCGCGACTGGCAGCTGGGTCACGAGATCGCCCTGTGCGGCCGGCTGATCAAAGGCTACGGCTCGACCAACGAGCGCGGCAAGGAAAACCTGCTGCACGTGCTGGAGCACCTGGCGCCAGGCGGTGTACCGGCGGATGCGGCGAAGGCGATTCGCGCGGCCCGCGAGGCCGCGCTGGCCGACGACGCCGGCAAGGCGCTGGACGCCACGCTGGTGGAGCACGGTGCGCCGCCGCGCCCGGTCAAGGCGGTGCCGATCCGCTGGATGCGCAAGCCGCGCGGTCTGGGCCCCGCAGACGAAACGCCGCTCAAGACGCTGCCCTGAGAACACCGGCGAGACGAAGAAGCTCGCCGGACTGAGGAAAACCACGATGGATCATCTCCATCTTTGGTTATACAAAGTAACTTTAATCGAGCCCGCAGGAGACCAGACCTTGGCCATTCGCACTTCCCTCACCGCCGCCGCGCTCGCCGTCGCGGCCCTTGCTACTGCCGGCGCCGTGCAGGCGCAGAACGTGGCGCTCAAGCTTTCCAGCTGGGTGCCGGCGCAGCACGCGCTGAACCCCGCCCTGACCGCCTGGGCCGAGGACATCAAGAAGCAGTCGAACGGCTCCATCACCTCCACGCTGTTTCCTTCGGAGCAACTGGGCAAGGCGTTCGACCACTACGACATGGCGCGCGACGGCATCGCCGACTTCTCGTACGTGAACCCGGGCTACCAGCCCGGCCGCTTCCCGATCTTCGCGGCGTCCTCACTGCCCTTCATGGTGACGAACGCCAAGGCCGGCTCCGCCGCCATCGATGCCTGGTACCGCCAGTACGCGGCCAAGGAGATGAAGGACGTCCACTTCTGCTTCGCCTTCGCGCACGATCCGGGCGCGCTGCACTCCACCAAGAAGGTGGTGATGCCGGCCGACGTCAAGGGCATGAAGATCCGCCCGGCCACCAGCACCATCGGCCAGATGGTCACCACCCTCGGCGGCACCAACGTGCAGTCGTCGGCACCGGAAGCGCGTGACATGCTGGAGCGCGGCGTGGCGCAGGCGATCTTCTTCCCCTGGGGCTCGCTCAACCTGTTCGGCATCGACAAGGTCACCAAGTTCCACATGGACGTTCCCCTGTACGTCACCCCCTTCGTGTGGGTGATGAACAAGGACAAGTACAACGCCCTGTCCGCTGCCAACAAGAAGGTCATCGACGACCACTGCACCAGCGAGTGGGCCGAAAAGGTCGGCAGCGCCTGGGCCGACTTCGAGATCGCCGGGCGCGCCAAGATTGCCGCCGAAGCGGGCCACGAGGTCTACAAGCTCACGCCCGACCAGCTGAACGCCTGGCGCACGGCGGTGCAGCCGGTGGAAGGCCTGTGGGCCGAGGGCGTGAAGAAGGCCGGTGGCGATCCCAAGCAGGTGCTGGACTCGTTCAAGGCCACGCTGGTGAAGTACAAGTCCGCGATGTAAGCGGCCGTCATCCGGCTCCACAGGCCCGGCCGCCCGCAGGCGCGCCGGGCCTTCTCACACGCCCAAGCCATGCAAAAGAACAATTTCGCCGACCGCTTCATCAATTCGATCGAGTGGCTTGCCGCCATCTTCGTCGGCATCGTCGCCCTCAACATCTTCGTCAACGTGCTGCTGCGCAAGTTCTTCAGCACGTCCATCCCCGACTCCTACGACTTCGGCCGGATGCTGCTCGGCATCCTGATCTTCTGGGGCATCGCCGCCACCAGCTACCGGGGCGGCCACATCACCGTGGACCTGGTCTGGACCGCGGTGAACAAGAACAAGAAGCGTGCGATCGACATCTTCGCCACCGTGGTGCTGCTGTTCGTGGTGACGGTGCAGACCGCGATGCTGTTCGACAAGGTGCGCGGCACCTACGTGGACCACGTGCTGACCTATGACCTGAACATCCCGACCTGGCCCTTCTATGCCGCGGCGTGGATCGGCGATGTCTGCGCGGTGATCCTGATCGCCATTCGCACCTGGCGGCTCATCTTCAAGCCGGAAGCCCTGCACGACGAGCACTTCGAACAGAAGGCGATGGAATGAACCCGGACCTGATAGCGCTGGGTGGATTCATCTCCCTGTTCGTGCTCATGTTGCTGCGCGTGCCCGTCGGCATGGCCATGGGCCTGGTCGGCATCACCGGCTACAGCCTGATCCAGGGCGCCGGTCCGGCCTTGAAGCTGGTCGGCCAGACCTCGATGCGCACCGTGACGGACTACACCTTCGGCGTCATCCCGATGTTCATGCTGATGGGCGCCTTCGTCTCGGTCTCCGGCGTCAGCCGCGAACTGTTCAAGGCTGCCAACTCGATGATCGGCCACCTGCGCGGCGGCCTCGGCGTGGCGACCGTGCTGGCCTGCGGCGGCTTCGCCGCGATCTGCGGATCTTCGGTGGCGACCGCCGCCACCTTCTCCAGCGTCGCGTATCCGGAGATGCGCCGCTTCGGCTATCCGCAATCCTTCTCGACGGGCGTAATCGCCGCCGGCGGCACGCTGGGGGCGATGCTGCCGCCATCGACGGTGCTGGCGGTGTACGCCATCCTCACCCAGCAGGACATCGGCAAGCTGTTCATGGCGGGCGTGATCCCCGGGCTGTTCGCGATGCTGCTGTACGTGCTCACCATCATGATCATCGTGAAGGTCAAGCCGGACTGGCTGCCGGGCGGCGAGAAGAAGCCCTGGGGCGAGCGCCTCGTCGACCTCAAGAACGTCTGGGCGCCGCTGGTGCTGTTCCTGTTCGTGATCGGCGGCCTGTACGGCGGCTTCTTCACGCCCACCGAAGCGGGTGGGGTCGGTGCCAGCGGCGCCTTCATCCTCGGACTCGTCCGCGGCAAGCTCGATCCCGCCAAGATCAAGGAAGCGCTGCTGTCGGCCACCCGCACTTCGGCCGCCGTGTTCACGGTGCTGATAGGCGCGCTGATGTTCGGCTACTTCCTCACCGTCACGCAAACGCCGCAGAAGCTGACCGGCTTCCTCACCGGGCTGGGCATCGGTCCTTACGGCGTGCTGGTGATGATCATGGTCATGTACCTGGTGCTGGGCTGCCTGATGGACGCCATGGCCATGATCATCCTGACCGTGCCCATCATCTTCCCGGTGATCGTGGCGCTCGGCTTCGACCCGATCTGGTTCGGCGTCATCATCGTGATGACGGTGGAGCTCGGGCTGATCCATCCACCGGTGGGGATGAACGTCTTCGTCATCAAGAGCGTGATACCGGAGGTGAGCTTCACCACCATCTTCAAGGGCGTGCTGCCTTTCGTGGCCATCGACATCTTCCGGCTGGTGATCCTGATTTCCTTCCCGATCATCGCCCTGTGGCTACCAGCGAGAATGGGCTGATATGGCCAAGGAAATCATCTACCCCGTCAGCGTCGAATTCGGCGACTGCGACCCCGCACGCATCGTCTGGTTCCCCAACTTCTTCCGCTGGATCGACCACGCGTCGCGCCACTTCTTCGTCGGGTGCGGCGTGCCGCCGTGGCACGAGACCGAGAAGACCATGGGCGTGATCGGCACCCCGGTGGTGGACACCAAGGCCCGCTTCTTCAAGACCGCCACCTATGGCGACGCGCTCCAGTTCCACGTCAGCATCCCCGAGTGGCGCGGCAAGAGCTTCGTCATGCGCTACCGGGTGATGCGGGGCACGGACCAGATCATGGAGTGCGACGAGGTCCGCCTCTTCGTCGGCAGGCACCCGACGGAGCCGAACGGGATCAAGGCGCTGGACATCCCGCAGGAGATTCGCACGCTCTGTGAATAGATGCCTTGGGGTGCCTTGTCGGCGCTCAAGCGCCCGGCGCCAGGCTCCCGGCCAGCTCGCCGATGCGCTTCATCAGCGCTTCGCACAAGGATGAAGGCCGGGCGTCCTTGCGCAGGACGAAGCCGACCTCCCGCTCGACGTCGGGCAGCCGCACGGGCAACACCTTCAGCTGGCCGGAGGCAATCTCGTATGACAGCTGCTCAGGCGGCACCGCCGACACCGCATTGCTATGCATCAGCACGCCGCGCAAGAGCGCCAGGTCGCCGGATTCGACGGCCACCTGGGGCAGCGGTACGCCCATCCGCTGGAACATGCTGGTGAGGACCTCCCGCGTGGGCGCCCCGGGGTCACGCAGCAGCCACGGATAGTCGACGAGATCCCGCACGTCGACGTGCGTCCGCGTGGCCAGCGGGTGGCCTGCGCGGGCCACCACGCCGAGCCCTTCCCGGCCGATCACCTGCACCCGCAGGTCGCGGTGGATGTATTCCGGGCTGATCCCGGTCAGGATGAAATCGATCTCGCCTGACTGGACGCCCGCGAACAGCACCTCGAAGGGCGCGTCCACCATGGCGAGCTGCACGCCCGGATGCCGGTCGATCAGCTCGCCGATCGCGCGGGGGAGCAGCAATGTGCGTGCCGAAGGCAGCGCCGCGAACCGCACCTGCCCCGCCATCTGCCCGCGCTGCAGGGCGATGTCCGCCTGCAGGTAACGCAGTTCGGACAACGCCCGCCGAACGCGGAAGAGCAGCACTTCCCCCGCCTCGGTCGGGGCCATGCGCTTGCTGGAGCGGTGGAACAGCATCACCCTGGTCGAGGTTTCCACCTGCCGGAGAATGGCGCTCACCGCCGGCTGTGACATGCCCATGGCGGCGGCAACGCTTGGCATGTGGCCGATCTCGCGCAGGCGCACCAGCGTGGTCAGGTGCCGCTCCCCCACCAGCATGCCGAACACGGGCGCGGTCGCCGACGCGCCGTGCCCCACCAGTTCGGCCCGCGCGGCGTCCAGCTCCACCTCCATTCGCTTGGCCCGGCGATAAGCCAATTCGCCGAAGGGCGTGAGCCGCATGCCGCCCGGCTGCCGCTCGAACAGCGGCACCCCCAGGTCGGCTTCCAGTTCGCGGATGGAACGCGCCACCGCGGATGATGCGCGTAGCACCCGATCCGCGGCCTTGGACACGCTGCCAGATTCGGTGACGGCCAGCAGGGAGCGCAGGTACCGGAGATTGTTCTTTTCCGCCATGTCTTCAAAGCAGCGATAAAGGAATTCGCTCGTCGTCCATGGTAATCGCTCTGGCCGGCGCGGCAGTTGCGCACTAAATTCTCCGGCATGACAGAAGCGAACCCGTCCATCGAGAAATTGCTCACCGACCTTGCCCGCGCGTGCCGCATCCTCGAACTGGAAGGCCATGGCGACATGTCCCTGGGGCACGTGTCCCTGCGGGATCCCGGCCAACGCGGCTTCTGGATGAAGAGGAACCGGATCGGGCTCGGCGAGGTCCTCGGCCCGGCTGACTTCGTGCTCGTCGACTTCGACGGCGAAAAGATCGGCGGTGAGGGCGGACGCCACTCGGAGTGGCCGATCCATTCCGAAATCCTGAGGAACCGCCCGGACGTGCAGGTGGTGGCGCACACGCACCCCTTTCATTGCTCGGTGCTCTCGGCCTCATCCGAGCCCATGCTCCCCTTCACGCTGGAGGCGGACTACTTCATCGAGGTGCCGCGCCACGAGGATGACGTCGCGCTGATCACGACAAAGCAAGAGGGGCAGTCGCTCGCGAAGGCGCTCGGGTCGCACTTTGCCATCCTGATGGCCAACCACGGCCTGACCTTCTGCGGCACCTCGATCGCGCACGCTGCCTGCATGGGCGTGTTCGTCGAGAAGGCCGCCAAGGCGGACGTCACCGCCCGCGCCGCCGGTTTCAAGCACACCATGCCGACAGCCGCCACGCGCGCCCGCCGGCACTCGCAGATCATGACGCCAGTCCACATCGAGCACTCCTGGAATTATTTCAACCGCCGCCTCGACTGGTTCGCCGGTCGCGACGCCCATTCGCTGGCCGTGTTCCGCTGAAGCGAGGGCCTTTTTCATGACCCAGACCATCTCGCTCCGGATCAACGGCCGCCTGGTCCAGCGCGAGGTGCCGGATCAGATGCTGCTGGTGCACTTCATCCGCGACGTCGCGGGCCTGACCGGCACACACGTTGGTTGTGACACCGCCCAGTGCGGAGCCTGTACCGTCCACGTGGACGGTCGCGCGGTGAAGAGCTGCAACCAGCTCGCGGCCCAGGCCGATGGCTGCGAGCTCACCACCATCGAAGGCATCACGGGAGCAGGAAAGGCGTTGCACCCGGTGCAGGAAGCGTTTCGCAAGTGCCACGGGCTGCAGTGCGGCTATTGCACGCCCGGCATGGTGATGACGGCGATCGACCTGCTCAAGACCAACCCCTGCCCCTCCGAGTCAGAGATCGCGGAGCACCTGGACGGCAACCTGTGTCGCTGCACCGGCTACTACAACATCGTCAAATCGATCCGCTTCGCCGCCGAGACGATGGCAGGCAACGAGTAGGCCCGGCATGTTCAGCTATCCAGTCCAATTCAAGCGCCCGGCCACGATCGAAGAAGCCACCAAGCTGCTGTCCGACCCCGATGCCAAATTCCTCGCCGGCGGCCAGAGTCTCGTCGCCGCCATGAAGATCCGGCTCGCGGCACCATCCTCGGTGGTGTCCCTGGCCGGCATCCCCGACCTCGACCGGATCGAGATCGACTCCAAGGGCGTGCTGCTCGGCGCCATGGTCCGCCATGCGGCGGTCGCCGGCAGCGCCGGGATCCGGAAACTGCTGCCTGCGCTGGCCTCCCTGGCGGGGTCGATCGGCGACCGCATGGTGCGGAACATGGGCACGGTCGGCGGATCCGTGGCCAACAACGATCCTGCGGCCGACTACCCGGCCGCGGTGCTGGCGCTCCAGGCCGACATCCTGACCGATCGGCGCGCGATCGCCGCCGACGACTTCTTCAAGGGCCTTTACGAAACAGCGCTGCAGCCGGCGGAACCGATCACGGCGATCCGCTTCCGTGTGCCGCGCCGGGCTGCGTACCTCAAGTTCAAGCAGCCCGCCTCGCGCTTCGCGACGGTGGGCGTGTTCGTCGCCGACTTCGACGGCGACGTACGCGTCGCGGTTACTGGCGCCGGATCCTGCGTGTTCCGCGTCGGGTCCATGGAAGCGGCGCTCGCAGCCGATTTCTCGCCCGCATCGCTGCGCGGCATCCAGGTCCCTGCGGCCGACCTGAGCTCCGACATCCACGCCAGCGCCGACTACCGCGCCCACCTGATCGGCGTGCTGGCCGGTCGCGCCGTCGCGGCCGCGCGAGGCTGACGACGCCCGCGCTTTCCTCCAGATCTCAACCCATGACGAACACCCACAGTCCCCGGCTCAGTCCGGAAGGCGTCGCCGGCATCGAGACCGCCACGATCACGGACGGCATCTATATCGGCAAGCCACTGCTACGGCCGGAAGACGCACGCCTGCTGACCGGGCGCGGGCAGTATGTCGACGACGTCCGCTTTCCCGACGCAGTGCACTGCGTGTTCGTCCGGAGTGAGCATGCGCACGCGCGCATCCTCGCGATCTCGTCGGAAGTGGCCGAGAAGATGGACGGCGTGCTGCGCGTCATCACAGCGCGCGACTGGGCCGCAGCCGGCCTCGGAGAGCTGACCATCGTGCATCCCATGCCGTTCAGCGATGGCCGTCCCATGAATTCCGCGACCCGCCCGGTGTTCGCACAGGACCGCGTGCGCCACGTCGGCGACATCATCGCGGCCGTGATCGCGGAAACGCGCGAGCAGGCCCAGGACGCGGTGGAGGCGGTGTTCGTCGAGTACGAGGACCTGCCGTGCGTGGTCGACGTTCGCGACGCGGTGAGCCCCGGCTCGCCCCTGGTGCACGAGCGGTTCGGCAGCAACCTGGTGTTCGACGTCAAGAAGGGCGACCAAGCCAAAACCCTCGCCGCCCTCGAGAACGCGTTCAAGGTGGTGGAACTGAAGATCACCAACCAGCGGCTGGCGGCCAATCCGATCGAGCCGCGGGCCTACACCTGCCGGTACGAGCCCGGCGACGAACGCTACACGCTGTATGGCTGCACCCAGCAACCGCACTACCTGCGGCGGTGGCTGGCGGTCTACGCGCTCTTCATTCCCGAGCACAAGCTGCAGGTCATTTCACCCAACGTCGGCGGCAGTTTCGGCATCAAGGGGAACTTCCCCGTGGAGGTGGCGACGATCGTCTGGTCCTCGAAGCTGGTGGGGCGCCCGGTGCGATGGACCGCAACCCGGTCCGAATCTTTGATGTCGGACACGCAGGCGCGAGACCACTACTCGGAAGCGAAGATGGGCTTCGACGCCGAAGGCCGGATCGTCGCCCTGTACGTCGACACGCTGGCGGCACTTGGCGGCTATCTCAGCAATTTCGCACCCAGCATTCCCGGCAATTCCTATCCGCAGACGATCACGGGCTTGTACAAGACGCCGAACCTCTATTTTCGGGTGCGAGGTGTGTACACGAACACGGTTCCGGTTGATGCCTACCGGGGTTCCGGCCGACCCGAGGCGACGCTGGTGAACGAGCGGCTGCTGGAAAACGGCGCCCGCGAATTGGGCCTCGACGTGGTGGAGGTGCGCCGTCGCAACCTGCTGGCCGCCAGCGACTTCCCCTACAAGAACCTGAGCGGCCGCACCTACGACAGCGGCAATCCCCCCGCGCTGCTGGACAAGCTGCTGGAGATCAGCGACTACCCCGCGCTACGCGCCGAGCAGGCGCGGCTGCGGCAGGAAGGCGTGGTAATGGGCATCGGCCTGGCCTGCTTCCTGGACAAGGCCGGCACCGGGCCCAGCGCGAACCTGGCGTCGCGCGGCGGCTTGCACGGGGGCTATGAATCCGCCGTCGTGCGGGTCCACAGTGACGGGCGGGTCAGTGTCTTTGCCGGCACGCACTGCCACGGGCAGGGCCACCAGATCACGTATGCCGCGATCGCCGCGCAGACCCTCGGCATCCCGATCGAGGACATAGCGGTGCAGGAAGGCGATACCGACAAGATCCCGTTCGGCAACGGCACCTGGGGCGGCCGGTCCGTGTCCGTGGCCGGCAGCGCCATCCTGAAGGCGGCTTCCCAGGTACGGACCAAGGCCACCCGGCTGGCGGCCCACCTGCTGCGTTGCCCGGTGAGCGAGCTGCAGTATGAAGGCGGCGTTTTTCGCTCGCTGGCCTCTGGCGAGGAAAAGTCGTTTCGGCAGGTCGCCGACGTGGCCTATCACGGGGCTAACCTGCCCACGGACGAAGGGTTCACCCCCGGCCTCGAAGCGACAGCCTTCCACGATCCGCCTGACTCGAACGATCCGCAGGCGATGCACCTGGCAGTCGTGCTGGTCGACGAGAGCACGGGCACCGTGAAACTGGACCGCTACTTCGCCGTCGACGATTGCGGGGTAATCATCAATCCGATGATCGTCGAAGGGCAGGTGCAAGGCGGGCTGGCGCAGGGGATCGGCCAGGCGCTGATGGAGCGCGTGGTGTACGACCGCGAATCGGGCCAGCTCCTCACCGGCAGCTTCATGGACTACGCGATGCCGCGCGCCGATGTCATGCCGGTGCTGCGCACCGCCTTCATCGAAACCCGCGCGCCCAGCAATCCGCTCGGCGCCAAGGGCGGCAGCGAAAGCGGCACGATAGGCGCACCGGCGGCGATCTCGAATGCGGTGATGGATGCGCTGTGGCGGCGTGGCGTGCGCCACATCGACCCGCCGCTCACATCCGAACGCGTCTGGCGCGCGCTGCGCGAGGCGGCATAGGAATTGCACGCTATCCGCGCGCATGGCAACCGGTTTGCAACCGCACTTAAAGGTCAGATCTTGAAACCGATGTTCAACAACGTGCTGCGCCTCGGCAGCAGTCTCCTCGTCTCCGCGATGGCGCTGCTGGGGCCGGCGGTTACCCATGCGGACGAAGTCTTTCCGTCCCGGACGGTGAAGCTGATCGTTCCCTTCACACCGGGCGGAACGCCGGACGTGATCGCACGGATGCTGAGCGAGAAGCTGACCGTCTTGTGGAAGCAGCCGGTGATCGTGGAGAACCGCCCCGGCGGCTCCAGCAACATCGGCGCGGACTTCGTGGCCAAATCGCCTCCGGACGGCCATACGCTGCTGCTCGTTCCGAACAACGTCCCTTCGATCAACCCGCTCTTGATCTCGAAGATGGCCTTCGACCCGGAGCGTGATCTGGCCTCCGTGACCATGCTCGGGGTGACGCCCTTCCTGCTGGTCACTGGCCCGAGCCTTAACGTGAACAGCGTCGCCGAGCTGAGCGCCGAAGCCAAGCGTCGGCCCAAGGGGCTCTCCTACGCCTCCTCAGGTGTGGGCAGCAACCAGCACATGTTCGCCGAGATGTTGCGCGTCCTGACCGGCGCCCCGATGACGCACGTGCCTTACAAGAGCGGGCCGACCTCGATCACGGACGTCATCGGCGGCGTGGTGGACATGCAATTCGGTGCGGTTCCCTCGACCTTGGGGCACGTGCGCGCAGGGAAGTTGAAGGCCTTGGCGGTTGCGTCGTCGAAGCGCCTCGCGGTGTTGCCGAACGTGCCCACCATGGCCGAAGCCGGGATCAAGGGCTTCGATGCGGAAGGCTGGATCGGCCTGAGCGCGCCGGCCCGGACCCCGCCCGAAGTCATCGCCCGCATCAACCAGGACATCGGCCAGGTGCTGCGCAATCCGGAAGTGGTGGCCGCCCTTGCCGGCTATGGCATCGAAGCCGAGCCGGGGACACCCGCCGAGATGAGTGCCCGGATCGCGCAGGAGCGCAAGTCGTGGGGCAGCGTCGTTTCGAAGTCCGGCATCCGCGCGGAGTGATCGCCGAGCCGCCCTGGCATGAGCGGGGCGGCATTCAGGCAACGAGCTCCTTGGGCTACCCACGCACCCGGGTGCTGCGCACGTCGCACTTGAGGATTTCCTTCATGTACTTCAGGCTGTTGGCCTTGGCCAGCGGGGTCTGGGCCGCGTTGCAGTCCGACGGCACCCAGACCTCCTCGTAGCTGCGCAGGAACGCGTCGGCGGCCGTCATCTGCACGCACATGTCGGTGGCCAGGCCGGTCAGGATCAACTCCCGCGCACCCATTTCGCGCAGCAGGAGCTCCAGCGGCGAGGAAAAGAAGGCCGAGTGCCGGGGCTTGAGCAGCGTGAGGTCCGTCGCCCGGGGCGCCAGCAGCCGGGCAATCTCGCCACTGATGTCGTCCCGATTGATGCGCTCGGACACCAGGCTGTGGAAGTCCGACTGCCACACGCCCCAGTTGTCGTTGCAATAGACCACCGCCACCTTCTCACGGTCGAGCCGGTCGCGCAGCTTGAGCGTGGCGCGCGCCGCCTTCAGCCCCGGCGGCGCCAGCTTCTCACTGCCGGGAAAGTCGAGCGGATTGATGAAGTCGATCAGGATCAGCACGCGCTCGCTGCGCGGCACCTGGGCATGCGGTGTCATGCGTCGATGCTAGGTCCGCGCCCCCGCCAAGGACGTCGGACACTTGCCATTACTTCTTGCCGAGTCCCATGCGCGCCGCGCCTTCGGTGTAGAGCCTGGTCTTGCTGGCCATGAAGGAGTCCATCTCCTCGATGCCCACATTCACCAGCTCGAAGCCGTTCTTGGCCGCCAGCTCCTTCATCTCGGCATCGGTGTTCAGGGCGCGCCAGAGGTCGGACAGGCGCTTGCGCGCTTCCGGCGACGTCGACTTGGGCACGCCGATGCCGCGGTAGGCGCCGTCGACCCAGTCCACCCCGAGCTCCTTGAAGGTGGGCACGTCGGGCATCAGCGGGTGGCGCCGCTCCATGGCGACCGCCAGCGGCCGGATCCTTTCCCGGTTGCCGATGGCGAAGGGCACATAGGTCATGGCGCCATCCACCTGCATGCCCATCACGGACGACGCCATGTCGCCCGTCCCCTTGAACGGAACGTACAGCGTCTTGATGCCGAAAGCCGCGTCCAGCCGCTCGTGCGCGGCGTGGTTGGCGGAGAACTGGCCGGAGCCGCCCAGGCTGAACTTGCCCGGCGTCGCCTTGGCCGCCTTGACGAAGTCCTGGAAATTCTTGATCGGGCTTTGCGCCGGCACCACCAGGATGTCCGGCGTGAAGTGGAACCAGTACACCGGCGTGACGTCGGCGGTCTTGTATTGCACCTGCCCTTCGATCGGCTGGAAGACGATGTGCGGCAGGTTCACGCCGACCACGTTGAGGCCGTCGGCCGGCAGCTGGTTCATCTGCGACCACATCAACGCACCGCCGGCCCCGGCCTTGTACTGGATGATGGTGTCGACGGCGGGGCACTTCTTGTGCAGCACCACCTGCTGGTGGCGCGCCGACAGGTCGGACTCGCCGCCGGGCGGGAAGGCCTGCCAGTAGTTGACGTTCTTCTCGGGGCAGGGCACCGATTGCGCCAGCGCCATCGGCGCGAGCAGGGCCAGGCCCAGGGTGGACAGGATGCGTTTCATGGTTGAGTCTCCTATACGCGGTTGTCGCACGCGGTCAGCGGTTCTTCAACCGGGAAACCACTGCTGCCGTCACTTCAGTGGTCGTCGCCTTGCCGCCCAGGTCACCGGTGTGCAGCTTGGGATCCGCCGTGATCGCCTCGATCGCCGCCATCAGGCGCGCGGCGGCTTCGTGTTCCCCGAGGTGCTCCAGCAGCATCACGCAGCTCCAGAAGGTGCCGACCGGGTTGGCCAGGCCTTTGCCCATGATGTCGAAGGCCGAGCCGTGGATCGGCTCGAACATGCTCGGGTAGCGGCGTTCGGGATCGATGTTGCCGGTGGGCGCGATCCCCAGGCTGCCAGCCAGCGCCGCGGCCAGGTCGCTCAGGATGTCGGCATGCAGGTTGGTGGCGACCAGCGTGTCCAGCGACGCCGGCCGGTTGACCATGCGTGCCGTGCAGGCGTCGACCAGTTCCTTGTCCCACTTGACGTCGGGAAATTGCGTGGCGACCTGCGCCGCGATCTCGTCCCACATCACCATCGCGTGGCGCTGCGCGTTCGACTTGGTGACCACCGTCAGCAGCTTGCGCGGGCGTGACTGCGCCAGCTGGAAGGCATAGCGCATGATCCGCTCGACGCCGGCGCGGGTCATCATGCTGACGTCCGTCGCCACCTCGATCGGATGGCCCTGGTGGGCGCGGCCGCCGACGCCCGAATATTCGCCCTCCGAGTTCTCGCGCACGATCACCCAGTCCAGGTCCTTGGGCCCGCAGCGCTTGAGCGGCGCGTCGATCCCGGGCAGGATGCGGGTCGGCCGCACGTTGGCGTACTGATCGAAGCCCTGGCAGATCTTGAGTCGCAGTCCCCACAGCGTGATGTGGTCCGGGATGTGCGGGTCGCCGGCGGAGCCGAACAGGATCGCGTCCATGCCGCGCAGCGCGTCCAGCCCGTCGTCCGGCATCATCTTGCCGTGCGCGCGGTACCAGTCACCGCCCCAGCCGAAGCTGCTGAATTCGAAGCGGAAGCCGGCGCCGGCGGCGGCCAGCGCCTGCAGCACTTCCTGGCCCGCGGGGACCACTTCCTTGCCGATGCCGTCGCCCGGAATGCAGGCGATCTTGTAGGTCTTCATGGCGGCTCCTGGTTTGCGCTGGCGGCCACTGTATGCGCCGGCACGGGGGAAAGAACGGGGCAGAATTCAAGCCATTCCTGAGTCTGGATTCACCAATGCCCTCCGCCACCGCCTCCCAGGATATGCAGTTCTTCAGCGTGCTCATGCGTGGCGGGAGCCTGGCCGCGGCCGCGCGCGAGCTGCAGGTCAGCCCACCCGCGGTGAGCAAGCGGCTGGCGGCGCTGGAGCAGCGGCTGGGCGTGACGCTGTTGAACCGCACGACCCGGCGACTGGCGCTCACGCATGAAGGCGACACCTACCTGGCGGCGGCGCGCCGCATCCTCGAGGAGATCGAGACACTGGAGCGCGAGCTGCAGGGCGCGTGCGCGGAACCGAGCGGCCTGCTGCGGGTGAATGCCACCCTGGGGTTCGGCCGCATGCACGTGGCGCCGGCGATCTCGTCGTTCGCCCGTGCGCACCCGAAAGTGGAGGTGCAGCTGCAACTGTCGGTGAACCCGCCGCCGCTGACCGAAGACAGCTTCGATGTCTGCGTGCGCTTCGGCGAGCCGCCGGACGCGCGGGTGATCGCCCGCCTGCTGGCGCCGAACCGGCGGCTGCTGTGCGCGTCGCCGGCCTACCTGCAGCGCCACGGCACCCCACGCACGCCGCACGACCTGGCCGGCCACAGCATCGTCGCCATCCGCCAGGGCGACGATGCCTACGGTGTGTGGCGACTGCGCTCAGGCAGGAAAAGTGAAAGCGTCAAGGTGCGCGGCAACCTCAGCACCAACGACGGCGAGATCGCGGTGAACTGGGCGCTCGCGGGCCACGGCATCGTGCTGCGGGCCGAGTGGGACGTGGCGCGCTACCTGCGCAGCGGCCGGCTGCGGCAGGTGCTGGAAGGCTGGCAGGCGCCGCCCGCCGACGTCCACGCCGTGTACCCGGTGCGGCACCAGGGCACGATGCGCGTGCGCGCCTTCGTCGACCACCTGGAGCAGGCGTTCGGCAGGCGCGCAGGCGGCAGCTAGGAGTCGGGTCTCAGCAGCCTTCGGGCTTGTTGGCGGCGCGGACCGGCACCGTCCCGTTCAGGGTGATCGTGCGGCCGTTGCCGTTGGTGGAGGTCAGCACCGCGTTGGTGTACGTCACCCGGTTGGCGGCGCGATCGATGGTCTGGGCGGGCGATTCGCCCTGCAGCCGGAATTCGACGGTGTCGATCGACACGAAGGTGGTGCGCACCAGGTTCGTTCCGGGGATGTAGCGGATGTCGCCGTCCATCTTGCGGGTGCCGCCGGTCTGCTGCAGGCCCGAGAAGCGCGTGCGGCAGGTCTCCGGCTCGCCGCCGATGGGATTGACCTTGACTACGTCGTTCAGCGCGACGTCGGTGCTGCCGTACGTTCCGTTGAGGACGGCGTCGGGGGCACTGGCCACGACGGCGACCGATCCGCTCTGGCCGCTGGAGCGCGGATCGTTCTGGAAGTCACCCCCGTCGTTGCCGCCGCCGCAGGCGGACAGCAGGGCCAGGGTGGACAGGGCGATCAGGGAAGATGTGGACAGCAGGCGCATGGAAACCTCGGCAGGAAAGAAGCCTGCAGCTTGGAAGACCCGAGCGTTGCGGCAAGTCAGCGGAGGGCTGTCAAGATCGTCGGGCGTTTTCCTACAAACTGAAGCACGTCAGCGCTGCTCGAAGCCTTCCAGCACATTCACCGCGTTGACACCCACGTCAGCCACCGCGTAGCCGCCCTCGAAGACGAACAGCGCCGGCAGGCCGGCCGCGGCAATGTCTTCACCCATGCGCAAGTAGTCTTCGCTGCGCAGGCGGAAACCGGCGATCGGGTCCGCTTCGAACGTGTCGAGCCCGAGGGAGACGACCAGCATTTCAGCACCGGCGTCCCGGATCGCGTGCAGTGCGCTGCCCAGCGCCTCGCGCCAAACCTCGAAGCCCGTGCCGCGCTGCAGTGGCAGGTTCAGGTTGCTGCCCAGACCCGCGCCGGCGCCGCGCTCGTCGGCGTAGCCCAGGTAGTACGGGTATTCCGTGTGCGGGTCGCCATGGAGGCTGGCGAAAAAGACATCGCTGCGCTCGTAGAAGATTGCCTGCGTGCCATTGCCGTGGTGATAGTCGACGTCCAGCACCGCAACCCTGGCAACGCCGGCGTCGCGCAGTGCCTGCGCGGCGACGGCAGCGTTGTTGATGAAGCAGTAGCCGCCGAAGAAGTCCGGGCCCGCATGGTGGCCGGGCGGCCGCGTGAGGGCGAAGGCGCCGCGGTCGCCCTCCAGCAGACGCTGCGCGCCGGCGACGGCGCATGCCGCCCCGTGCCGCGCGGCATCCCAGGTACCGGCGGTGATGGGCGAGCCGGCATCGAACGAGAACAGGCCCAAGCGTGCGGCAAAGCTGGCGGGCAGGACGTCCGTGCGGAAGGTGCGGATCGGCCAGTACGACGGCAGTGCGTCGCGCCCGGCATTGGCGGGATCGAGGGCGATCCACTCCTGCCACGCCGTCGACAGGAACTGCAGGTAGCGCGGTGCGTGGACGCGTTCGATCAGGCCGATGTCGACGCCGGCGGCGCTCTCGACGCGGCCGAAGCCGCGGGCCTTGAGTTCCTCGAGCACCAGATCGGCGCGCGCCGGGACTTCGAAGCAGGGCACCAGTTCGCCCCGGAACATCTCGTGGCGGCCGTGGTGCAGCGAGTGGCGGTCGTTGTGGAAGATGCGCATGGGCGGATTGTGGATGGTGCGCAGCAAGCTGCACACCCTACGAAGCCTGCTTGCGCACTACCCCCCTCACCGCGCCAGCACCGCTCCCAGCACCTTCCCCGTGTGCGTCCCCATCGCCACCACTTGCTCGGGCGGCGCCGCCGCCACCACCTTGCCGCCGCCGGTGCCGCCGTCCGGCCCCAGGTCGATGATCCAGTCGGCTTCGGCGATCACGTCGAGGTCGTGCTCGATCACGATCACGCTGTGGCCGCCATTCACCAGCCGGTGCAGCACGCGGATCAGCTTCTCCACGTCCGCCATGTGCAGGCCCACCGTGGGTTCATCCAGCACGTACAGCGTGTGCGGCGCCTTCTGGCCGCGGCGCGTGATGTCGTCGCGCACCTTGGACAGTTCGGTCACCAGCTTGATCCGCTGCGCCTCGCCGCCCGAGAGGGTCGGAGACGGCTGGCCCAGCGTGAGATAGCCCAGGCCGACGTCGCGCAGCAACTGCAGCGGATGGCTGATGTTCTGCATCGAGGCGAAGAACTCGACCGCCTCGTCGACTTCCATCTGCAGCACGTCGCCGATGCTCTTGCCGCGCCAGGTGACGGCCAGCGTCTCCGGGTTGAAGCGGGCGCCGTGGCAGGCCTCGCACGGGATCTTCACGTCCGGCAGGAAGCTCATCGCAATGGTGCGCATGCCCTGCCCTTCGCACAGCGGGCAACGCCCCTCGCCGGTGTTGAACGAAAACCGCCCCGGCGCATAGCCGCGCGCCCTGGCCTCCAGCGTGTCCGCGAACAGCTTGCGGATGGTGTCCCAGAAGCCGATGTAGGTGGCGGGGCAGGATCGGGGCGTCTTGCCGATCGGCGTCTGGTCCACCTCCAGCACGCGGTCGATCTGCTGGTAGCCGTCGACCGACTTGCAACCCACCCAACGCGGATGCTTGCCGGCGGCGTCGGCATCGCGGCCAGCCTTGGTATAGCGTTGCTGCACCACGGCCTGCACGTTGTGCAGCAGCACGTCGCGCGCGAGCGTCGACTTGCCGGAGCCGGACACCCCCGTGACCACCACCAGCCGCTTGAGCGGAACGTCGACATCGACGTCGTCCAGGTTGTGCAGGTTGGCGCCCTCCAGGCGCAGGAAGGTGGCCGCGCCTGCCGGATCCGGCGGCGGCAGGGCCGACGCCATCTGCGCCAGCAGCGAGCGCGGCTTCTTGCCCTTGGTGACCGGCATCGGCGTCTCGGCCACCGGCAGGCCCGGCGGCTCGCGGTCGTGCATCGTGGCGACGTCGCGCCGCGGCTGCAGCGGATGCCGCATGGCGTGCAGCAGGTAGCGGCCGGTGATCGACTCCTCCGACCGGGTCACGTCGTCCACCGTGCCTTGCGCGATGACGCGGCCGCCGCGCTTGCCCGCGCTGGGGCCGATGTCGATGATGTGGTCGGCGCGGCGGATGGTGTCCTCGTCGTGTTCCACCACCACCAGCGTGTTGCCCTTTGCTCCCAGCTTGTGCAGCGCGTCCAGCAGGATCTGGTTGTCGCGCGCATGCAGGCCGATGGTGGGTTCGTCCAGCACGTAGCAGACACCCTGCAGGTTGGACCCGAGTTGTGCCGCCAGCCGGATGCGCTGGGCTTCACCGCCCGACAGGGTCGGCGCGCCCCGATCGAGCGTCAGGTAGTTCAGGCCGACCTCCTCGAGGAATTCGAGGCGGGAGCGGATTTCCGGCACCAGGTCGCGCGCGATGCCGGTCTCGCGCGTGGACATCGCGCCTTCGACCTGCAGGCTCTCGACCCAGCGCCGCACGTCGCGCACCGACAAGGCGGCGATGTCGGCGATGCCGGTCTTGTCGAAGCGCACGGCACGCGCCTGCGCGTTCAGCCGGGAGCCGTGGCAGGTGGGGCAGGATTCGTCGGAAACGTCTTCCACTTCCGGCTCGGCAAAGGTCCGCTCGCGGCCCTTGTCCTCGTCCGCCGCGACGGTGTCGTCGTACGCCAGCCGCTGTTCGCGCGTGAGCTTGACGCCCGTGCCCACGCAGTCCGGGCACCAGCCATGCTTGCTGTTGTACGAGAACAGGCGCGGGTCCAGTTCCGGGTAGCTGGTGGCGCAGACCGGGCAGGCGCGCAGCGTGGAGAACACCTCGACCTTGCCGATGGCATCGTGCCGGCCGATGCCGTTGAGGAAAGCCGCCTTCAGGCCGTCGAGCGGAGCCAGCACGTGGACGATGCCCTTGCCGTGCTCCAGGGCGACCGCGAGCTTCTCGCGCAGCAGGGCCTCGTTGGCCGCGGTGATGTCGAGGTCGCACACGGGCAGTTCGATGGTGTGTTCCTTGAAGCGGTCGATGCGCGGGAACCCCGTGGTCGGCAGGAAGTTTCCGTCGACGCGCAGGTGCGAGTAACCGCGCGGCCGGGCCCAGTCGGCCAGCTCGGTGTACACGCCCTTGCGGTTGGTCACCAGCGGCGCCATCAGGCCGACGTGCTGGCCCTTGTAGCGCTTCATGATCTGCGCCACGATGCTGTCCGGCGTCTGCGGCCGCACTTCGGCGCCGTCCTTGACGCAATGCTGCACGCCCAGCTTGACATACAGCAGGCGCAGGAAGTGCCACACCTCGGTGGTCGTCCCGACAGTGGACTTGCGGCCGCCACGCGAGAGGCGCTGCTCGATCGCCACGGTGGGCGGAATGCCATACACCGCATCCACTTCGGGCCGCCCTGCCGGCTGCACGATCGATCGTGCATAGGCGTTGAGCGATTCGAGGTACCGGCGTTGCCCTTCGTTGAACAGGATGTCGAAGGCCAGCGTCGATTTGCCCGAGCCGGACACGCCGGTGATCACGCTGAACTTGCCGTGCGGGATGTCGACGCTGAGGCTCTTGAGGTTGTGCTCCTTGGCATTGACGATCTGGATCGCATTGGGCCGTTCGACACGCACCCTGGCCGCCACCAGCGCACCGGGCAGCGACTCGGCCACCAGTCCGAGCGTGCCGTCGTATTCGCGCAGCGCCTTGGCCGTGTGCGACTTGGGATGCAGCTTCACCTCCTCCGGCGGGCCCTCGGCCACGACCAGGCCGCCGCCGTCACCGCCCTCCGGCCCCAGGTCCACCAGCCAGTCGGCCGCGCGGATCACGTCCAGGTTGTGCTCGATGACGATCAGCGAGTTGCCGGCCTCCAGCAGCTTGCGCAGGGCCCGCATCAGCTTGGAGATGTCGTCGAAGTGCAGCCCCGTGGTGGGCTCGTCGAACATGAACAGCGTGCCCTTGCGCGCCACGCCCTGCCGGGTGTTGGACGCGGTGCGTGCGGCCTCGGCCAGGAAGCCGGCGAGCTTCAGGCGCTGCGACTCGCCCCCGGACAGCGTGGGCACCGGCTGGCCCAGCTTCACGTACTCCAGGCCGACGTCGACGATCGGCTGCAGGGCGCGGATCACGTCGCGGTCGTTGGCGAACAGCGACGCCGCTTCGCTGACCGTGAGGTCCAGCACGTCGGCCACGTTCAGGCGGCGCGGCGCGATCGCGCCCACCGGCTGCCGCTCTATCGTCACCTCCATGATCTCGGGCCGATAGCGCTTGCCGTCGCAGTCGGGACAGCGCAGGTAGACGTCCGACAGGAACTGCATCTCCACGTGCTCGTAGCCGGAGCCGCCGCAGGTGGGGCAACGACCGTCGCCCGAGTTGAAGCTGAACTTCGAGGCCGTGTAGCCGCGCTGCCGCGACAGCGGCGCCGTGGCGAAGATCTCGCGCAACGAATCCCAGGCGCCGACGTAGCTCACCGGATTGGAGCGCGCGGTCTTGCCGATCGGCGACTGGTCGACGAACACCACGTCGGCCAGGTAATCGGCGCCGAGCAGGCGGTCGTGCGCGCCCGGGGTGTCCGTGGAGCGGCCGAAGTGCCGCAGCAGCGCCGGCGCCAGGATGTCCTGGATCAGGCTGGACTTGCCGGAGCCGGACACGCCGGTCACCACCACCATGCGCTGCAGCGGGAATTCGACCGACACGTTCTGCAGGTTGTGCTCACGCGCACCTTCCAGCACCAGCCGCGGCGTCGATGCGGTCACAGCCCGCTTGAAGCCCATGCCCACGTGCTTGCGGGCGCCGAGATAGGCACCGGTCAGGGTATCGGCGTTGCGCAGTTCGGCGACGGTGCCGTCGAACACGATCTCGCCACCGCGTTCACCCGGGCCTGGCCCCATGTCGATGATGCGGTCGGCCGCCACCATCACCGCCGGGTCGTGCTCCACCACCACCAGGGTGTTGCCGGCGTCGCGCAGGCGGTGCATCGCCTGCGTGATGCGGCCCATGTCGCGCGGGTGCAGCCCGATGCTGGGCTCGTCCAGCACGAACAGCGTGTTGACCAGCGAGGTGCCGAGGGCAGTCGTCAGGTTGATCCGCTGCACTTCGCCGCCCGACAAGGTGCGGCTCTGGCGGTCCAGCGTGAGATAGCCGATGCCGACGTCGACCAGGTACTTCAGGCGCGTGTTGATCTCTTCGAACAGCAGCTTGAGCGCCTGCACTTCACCGCCTCCGGCGTGCGCCTCGGCCTCCGGCTCGACGCGGCTGAAGAAGCGCCGCAGGCGCTCGATGGGCAGCATCATCAGGTCGTGCACCGCCAGGCCGGGCAAGGCTTCGAGCTGCTCGCGGCTCCACTGCACGCCCACCGGCAGGAAGCGCCTGGCGGGCTCCAGCACGGCGTCGGCGTCTTCCTTGCTGCCCAGGCGCCAGATCAGCGCTTCGGTCTTCAGGCGCGCGCCGCGGCAGTCCTCGCACGGCGTGTAGCTGCGGTACTTGGACAAGAGCACGCGGATGTGCATCTTGTAGGCCTTGCTTTCCAGGTACACGAAGAAGCGCTTGACGCCGTACCACTGCTTGTTCCACTGGCCTTCGCGGTAGGTCGGCGTGCCGTGGATCACCCAGTGCTGCTGCTCCGGCGTGAGCTTGTACCAGGGCGTGTCGCGGGGGATGCCGGCGGCCTCGGCGTGCCGCATCATGTCCTCCTGCGACTCGGACCAGGCCGGCGTCTGGAAGGTCTTGATCGCGCCTGCGCGCAGCGTGAGCTTGTCGTTCGGGATCACCAGCCCATAGTCGACGCCGATCACGCGGCCGAAGCCGCGGCAGGTTGGACACGCGCCCACCGGCGAGTTGAACGAGAACAGCGAGGGCACGGGATCGCCGTAGCGGATGTCGCTGTCGGGGCAGTGCAGGCCGGTGGAGAACTTCCAGACGTCCTTCGCCTCGTCGTCGCCGGCGTAGACGGCCAGTCGCCCGCTGCCGCGCTTGAGCGCCACCTCGATCGCCTCGATGGCGCGCACCTTCTCGACGCCCTGGATGCGGAACCGGTCCGCCACCACGTCGAGCACCTTGCGCGGACCGGTCGGCGTGCCGACCTCGCGCTCCGCCTGCACCCGGGTGAAGCCGCTGGCCGCGAGCCACTGCTCGATTTCCTCGGGCGTGGTGCTGGCGGGCAGTTCGACCGGGAAGGTGACGACCAGCCGCGGGTCGCCCTCGCTGGTGCGGGCCATCAGCTGTTCGTAGATCGTCTCGGGCGAGTCGTGCCGCACCTGCTGCGCGGTGTGGCGGTCGAACAGTTGCGCGGCGCGGGCGAACAGCAGCTTGAGGTGATCGTTCAGCTCCGTCATCGTGCCGACCGTGGAGCGCGAAGAGCGCACCGGATTGGTCTGGTCGATGGCGATGGCCGGCGGCACGCCTTCGACGCGGTCGACGGCGGGCTTGTCCATGCGCTCGAGGAACTGCCGCGCGTAGGCGGAGAAGGTTTCGACGTAGCGGCGCTGGCCTTCGGCGTAGAGCGTGTCGAAAACGAGGCTGGACTTGCCGGAACCGCTGGGGCCGGTGACGACCGTCAACTCGCCGGTGTGCAGGTCGAGGTCGAGATTCTTGAGGTTGTGCTGCCTGGCGCCGCGGATGCGGATCGATCCCTGTGACATGGAGCCCTTCTGGAGACAAGGGCGGATATTCTAGGGAGCGGGTGCGGAAGAGGCAGGAAGCGC
>JAQGMY010000101.1 GCA_028292105.1 Ramlibacter sp. | reverse complement strand
TTCGGCTTCAGCAGCAAGCCGCCCGCGGCGCTCGTCAGCCTGCTGGTGCAGGTGCTGCACGCCGCGCCCGAAGGCGACCCGCAACCGTTCGCCTGGGACTACTGGGGCCCGCGCGGCTGGACCGAGCTGTCGGTGCGCGATGCCACGCTCGGACTGCGCCAGACGGGCCTGCTCCAGTTCGTCGGCGCCGCCGACGCCTTGCCCCGCGACGGGCTCGGCGGCGCGCTGTACCGCATCCGCGCGCGGCTCAAGCGCGGCCTGCAAAGCCAGGCGCACGTGGTGCGGCTGGGCGGGGTGTGGCTGAACGCGGCCTGGGGGCGCCAGGGCCGTGCCATCGACCGCGACGGCCTGGGGACCAGCACCGGCACGCCGGGGCAGACCTTCGCCCTGCCGGTCGTGCGCGCCCTCGGTGCGGCGCCGACGGCCGTGCCCGCACCGGAGCCCGCCACGCTGGACGTGCGCGCCTTCGAACGCGCGCTCGACCACCCCCTGGTCGGCGTTCCGATCCTCGGCGAGGAAGTGGTGGAAGTGCGCGAGTGGGTAGGCCGTGGAGACGACTGGCAGACCACGCTGGCCGGCGTGGCGGCGGCCGACCTCCGCTTCGAGGTGGACGCCCAGGACCCGAACGTGAAGACCGCGGCCTGGGTGCGGTGGCATCCGCAGCCGCACTTCTACGCTTCGGGACCGGGCGACCGGCACTACGTGGTCGAGCGGGCGCGCGGCATCTTCGCCTTTCCCGGCGAGGGCGGGTTCGTGCCGCCGGCGGGCGCGCCCATCGTGGCGAGCTATGTCACCGGCGGCGGCGTGGACGGCAACGTGCCGGCCGGCACGGTGGAGGAACTGCGCAGCGGCGTGGGCTTCGTGCAGTCGGTCACGAATCCATTCGCCGCCGGCGGCGGCGCCGCGCCCGAACGCCTGCGGGCCGGCCGCGACCGGGGCCTGCAGGCGATGCGCCATCGCGGGCGCGCGGTCAGCGGCGAAGACTACGAATGGATCGCGCTCGGCGCCTCGTCCGAACTGGCGCGCGCCCGCGTGCTGCCGCTGGAAGGCGCGCAGGGTCGCGGCGCGCGCGGACAGGTCGGCCTGCTGCTGGTGCCGCACTCGCGCGATCCGCGGCCCGTGGCTTCCCCCGAGCTCGAACGCACGGTGCTGGAAGCGGTGGCCCGCCAGATGCCCGCCGGTGTGGCAGGCGGCTTGCGGATCGTCGCCCCGGTGTACGTGCCGGTCGGCGTGCGCGCCGAGATCCTGCCGCTGCGCGCGGAGGACGCCGGGCGCATCGAGGCCCGGCTGCGCGCGCGCCTTGCCGAGTTCCTCCATCCCCTGCAAGGCGGACGCGACGGCCGCGGGTGGGACTTTGGCGAAGGGGCGTACCTGTCCGACGTGGCCGCGCTCATCGAAGGCACGCCGGGCGTGGATGCCGTGCGCTTCCTGCAGCTCACGGCCGGCGCCGCGCTGCAGGGCGACAGCGTGGCCCTGGAGCCGAACCAGCTGGTCACCGCCGGCGACTCGCAGCTGATGCTCATCGTTCCGAGCGTGCCGTATGCCCTTGCCTAAGCCCACCCTCGACAATCGCCGCTTCGACCAGCTGTTCGGCGAAGGACGCTCGCTGCTGCCGAGGCTGGCGCCGGCGTGGACCGACCAGAACTATTCCGATCCGGGCATCACGCTGCTCGACCTCGGCGCCTGGCTGTCGGAGCAGCAGATCTACCGGCTCGATCGCACGTCCGACGAGGCGCTGCGCGCCTTTGTCCGGCTCACGGGCGTGGAGCCCCGCATGCCGCAGGTGGCGCGCACCGTCGTGTGCATCGCCCATTCGGAGCCGCTGCCGCTCGCCTTGCCTGACCGGTTGCAGGTCGGCACAGCCGGCCAAGCCTTGTTCGAGACCACCGAGCCGCTGCTGGCGTCACCGGCGCGACTGGTCCGCGTGCTCGGCGACCGGCAGCTTGCCGACCAGACCGCGGCGAACCAGGCGCGCAGCGTCTACCTGCCCTTCGGCCCGCGGCCCCGCATCGGCCATGCGCTCTATCTCGGGTTCGACCGCGCACTGGACGCGCCAGGAGCGACCCTGGCGCTGCATGCCTGGACCGAGCGCTGGCAGGACGACGCGGCCACGGCCGAGGCCTTGCGCGCCGAGCACGCGGACCGCACAGCGCATGCCACACCGGGTTGTCCGCCGCGCGACTGGCGCGAGCACCACGGCGTGCGCACGGCCTGGGAATTCCAGGCCGGTCCCGGCCTCTGGCGAACGCTGGAACAGGTCGAGGACGACACCCGCGCTCTCAGCCTCAGCGGCTTCGTGCGTTTTGCAGCGCCGGTCGGGCACGCCGCCTCCGCGCCCGGCGGGCCCTTCTACATCCGCTGCCGCATCACGCAGGGCCGCCACGAGTGCCCGCCGCGGCTGCTGCACGTGGCCTTGAATGCCGTGCGCAGCGAGCACGCGCTCAGCATCCCGCAGGCGACCATCGCCGCGCTGCACGGCTACGCGGACACCGAGCTCGACCTGGGCCAGCGTCCGGTGGTGGCCGGCAGCCTGCAGCTGCGCCTGGTGCACACCGGTGGCGCCGTGGACACCGACTGGCGCGAGGCGCCCGATCTCGAACGCGCCGGGCCCTTCGACAAGGTGGTGGCGCTCGACCCCGAGCGCGGCGTGCTCCGGGGCGGCAACGGGCTGCGCGCCGCGGTGCTGCCGGCCGACCACGAGCTGCGCGCCGCCCTGCGCGTCGGCGGCGGGCCGGCAGGCAACCTCGTCGCGCAAAGCCTCACGACGGTTCCTGCCACCCCGCACAACCAGGCGCTGCTCGCGTTGCCAGCCACGCCGCTGGAAGTGTTCCAGCCGTTCGCGGCGACCGGCGGGGCACCGCGCGAAACGCTCGCCGCCGCGCAAGGACGCGCATTCGACCGCGTCCACGCAGTCGACAAGGCCGTCACCCTTGCCGACATCGAGCGGCTGGCGCTGTCCGTCCCCGGCCTGCCGGTGGCCAGGGTGCGCGCGGTCGCCGGGCTGGACCCACTGCTGCCCTGCTACCCGGCGCCTGGCGTGGTCAGCGTGATCGTGATCCCGCCCTGCCGCCAGCCCGCGCCGCTGCCCAGCGGCGCGCTGCTGCGCGCCGTGGAGCGCCACCTGGCGCCGCGCCGGCTGGTCACCATGGAGATCCACGCGATCGCGCCGCGCTACCTCCGCGTCGGCCTCGACGCGACGCTGCACATCGAATGCGATGCGGACCCCGAGCTGGTGCTGCGCGCCGCCACCCGCAGCGTGCTCGCCTTCCTCGACCCGCTCGACGGCGGGCCGGGCGGCACGGGCTGGCCTTTCGGCCGCACCGTCTACCGCACCGAGATCCTGGCCCTGCTCGCCGGCGTGGCAGGCGTGCACCGCGTGACCGGCCTGTCGCTGCAGGCCGGCACAGCGGCCGCCGGCGGACGCTGCGACAACGTCACGCTGTGCGCCCACGAGCTGGTGCGCCCTGGCCGTGTGCGGTTCGAACTGGCGCTGGAAACGACGCGGCACCTGACGAGGAGCAACCCCCATGTCTGCTGAATCCACCGACGACGCCCTGCAGCGCCTGAACTACTTCAACGGCCAGCGGCTGGCGGCCACGGATTTCCGCGCCGAGCAGGATCACCACCTGGGCATGCGGCGGATGCTGAATCGCTCGCTCTACTCGCCCGGCATCGTGACCGGCCTCGAAGTGCTTCCCGCGGCCAAGGTGCACGTGCCGCCGGCGCCGGAGCACAAGCACCGGGTGATCGTACGCAAGGGGCTCGCCTTCGACCACCTCGGCCGGGAGATCTTCCTGCCGGTGGATGCGGAGGTGCAGGTGATGGGCGCCCCGCGCAGCGCGCCCGGTGTGGTGTTCGGCAACCTGCTGGTGATCTCGTACCGGGAAGCCCGCAAATTCCCGGCGCAGAACCACTGCAACATCGGCGCCCCCTGGCGGCCGTGCAGTGGCGACCTGGCGTGGGGCGCGCCGACCCGCATCGTGGCGGATGCCGTGTTCGAGTTCGTCGACGCCTGGCCGGCGGACGACAGCGGCAAGATCGTGCTGGCGCAGCTGGAACTGGACCAGAAATGCGAGGTGCAGCGCGCCTCGCCCGCGGTGCGCCGCTACGCCGTGCCGGCCAAGCCGCAGAACATGCAGCCCCTCAGCCTGGAGGGAGAAAAGGACATCGCGCAGGGCAGCAGCAAGTTCCTGCAGTTCCACGTCGAAGGCGGCTATCCCGAGCGGGCGGTGCTGTACCTGCGGGGGCGGCACTTCGACCCGCTGTTCTACACGGAGATGGGACAGCACCTGCACGTCGTGAAGTTCGACTCGAAGGTGGCCGGCTTCGTCGCCGCGCACAAGCACCCGCTCGACATGTCGGCGCTCAAGATCAAGCCGGACGGCGACCACCGCCACGAAATCTGGTCCGCGTCCGACGATGGCGAAGCCGGGTCGGTCGACTACGGCGACGCCGACGACCCGACCCAGTACCGCATGACCGGTGAAGGCGGGACGCGCGGCGGCAAGGCCGACATGGAAGTCAAGCCTTCCGGGCCCCACGTGCACGCCATCGACGGGGCCAGCGTGACGCTCACCGGGCTGGCCGGGGAGGTCCCCGACCACAAGCATTCGGTCGACGGCAACACGAACCCGACCGGCATGCAGCCGCCCGTGCGCAACGCGGCCGGCTACACCTATCCCCACGACGTGCGGGTGCTGTTCGACGCGATCGACATCACGGATGCGATCCGCACGCAGCTGTCGGCCAAGCCGGGCCAGGCGGGGCGCTGGAACGAGCTGGGCGACGGCACCGACAAGCATGCGCTGTGCACCGAGGGCACCGGGGAAGTCGACCTGCTGCGCCTGGGCCTGGAGATCGGCCTCGGACCGCACACCCTGGAGTTCCGCATCCAGGCGGCCGCCGGCGGCGGGCAGCTCCAGTACAACCTGTACGTGTCCTGACCATGGACCATCCCACTGCCCATGCACTGCTGCGCGATCGCCGCCAGTGGCGGGGGTCGTTCAGCGGCCTGGCCATCGCGGACGACGCGAGTGGCGGCGGCGATGGCGAGCTCGTGCTGGCGCGCGTGCCCGCGCCGCAGGACGGCAAGCCGGTCGTGCTGCCCTTGCCGGCGGGCGGACAGCGGCAGGCTTCCGGCATCGCGCTCGGACCGTGCCAGGCGCTGTTCGTGGCCGACACCGCGCACGATCGCGTGCTGTACGTCGACGGGACCTGCGGCGCGCAGGCCTGGCTCCCCGCGCACACAGGCCGCTGGCCTTCGGCGCCGGGACAGTTCCGGACGCCGCGCGGACTCGCCTGCGCCGACGACGCCCTGCTCGTCGCCGACAGCGGCAACGCGCGGGTGCAGCGGCTCGCCTGGCCGGCGCTGGAAGCCCATGCGGAATGGCCGGCGTGGGCCGAGCCGGTCGCGCTGGCCGTCGATAGCCTGCAACGCGTGCTGGTGATCGACGCCGCCGGCTCCGCTCTGCATCGCGTGCGCGCGGACGGCGCGCCCGATGCCATGTTCGATGCGGCGGTGGCCGCTTCCGGGCGCCTGCAGCGGCCGCTCTTCGTCGCCGTGGGCCCCGAGGACCGCGTGCTCGTGGCGGACACCGCACGCGATGAGGTGGTGGTGTTCGCCGCGCCGGGCACGTTCCTGCACACGCTGGCCGGCCCGGCGGGTTGGCAGCCCGGCGCGATTGCGGTTGCCGGTGACCGGACCTACGTCGCCGACGCGGCCAGCGGCGGCATCCTGGTGTTCCAGGGGTCGGATGCGCCGTCCGTGATCGGCCGGGTACACGGCTGGCACGGCCCGGTGACCGCGCTCGCGGCAGCTGCCGACGGCTCGCTGTACATCAAGCCGGGGCTCGACGCCGCCTACCACCGGTTCGCGGCCGACGCCGCGTTCCTGGCGCAGGGGCAGCTCGAGGCGGGGCCCTTCGACGCCGGCGAGCTGTACGAATGGGAGCGCGCCTGCACCGAGGTGGAGCTGCCGTCGGGAACGACGATCACCTGCGAGCTTGCCGTCGGTGCAACCGCTGCACCGCCGGCGTCGACGGACTGGGTCGCCTTGCCGTCCCACGACGCCTTGCTGGCGCTGTGCACGCCCGCCGGCCGCCGGCACGCCTGGCTGCGCCTGCGCCTGGCCAGCGCGGACGCAGGCAGCACGCCCCGGTTGCGGCAGGTGCGGCTCGTCACCGCCGCCGAGGACTACCTCGACTACCTGCCCCAGACCTACCGGCTGAACGACCAGCCGCGCGACGACGAGGCGTGGCGGCGAGGAACCCCCGCAGTGAGCCCCCGCCCGGATGGTTTCCTCTCGCGCTGGATGGGCCTGGTGCGCGGCGAATTCGGACGCATCGAAGCGGCCGTGGACGGCCTGCCGCGGGTGGCCGATCCCGACTACGCGGATCCGCAGGCGCTGGTCTGGCTGGCGCAGTGGTTCGGCCTCGAGCTGCCCCTCATCGCCGACGCGGCGCAACGCCGCGCCCTGGTCGGGCGGGCGGTGGCGCTGATGGGACGGCGGGGCACCCCGGAATCGATCGCCGAATTCGTCGAGCTGCACACCGGCATCCGTCCCGTGATCTTCGAAGCCGCGAGCGAGCGGCGCATCTGGATGCTGGACCGCAGCGGGCGCCTGGATTTCGACACGCGGCTGGCACCGCTCGACCCGCAAGGAATGGTCGTTCCGGACCCGCAAGCCTCGCAAGGCTGCTGCCCGGCGACGCCGCCGGACGACGGATCCGGCACGTGCTCGTCCTGCGCGCAAGCGCCGGCACCGCCCGCCGAGCCGCCGCCGCTGATGCCGATCGGACGCGCCGTGGTCGGCGAGGCCGGCCCGCTGGCGGAGTGGCAGGTGGGCCTGCCCCTGTACGCGGAGGAGGCTTACCGCTTCTGCGTGCTGGTGGATGCCTACCGCGTCGGGCAACCCGAGACGCTGCGCGAGATCGCGCGCATCGTCGACCGGGAGAAGCCGGCGCACACCGATTACCGCATCGAGATCGCCGCGCCGGAACTGCGCGTGGGCCTGCAGGCCCGGATCGGCATCGATGCCATCGTCGGTGGCGATCCTGCCGCGCTGCGGCTCGGCGCCGCCCAACTGTCCTTCACCAGCCATCTCGCGCCCGCGGACACCGCGCGGGTCGGCAGCGCGGCGCTGGACGGCTCGCTCACGCTCACCTGACCGGAGGAACCATGCATCCCTACGACAACGCGGAAGCCCTGCTGCGCGTGCTGCGCGAGCCCCGACGCAACCAGTACTTCTATGGCAAGCGCATGGACGTCCAGCACTTCCGGATGGAGCAGGACTACGGCAAGCTCAAGCAGTGGCTGCTGAACCGGCTGACGCTCGGAAAGGGGGTGCTGTGCGGGCTGCGGGTCAGCGTCGTGAACGGCAAGGTGTGCGTCGACCCGGGCGTGGCGATCGACGGGCTGGGCCGCGAGATCATCGTGCCGATCCGGTATTGCCTGGACCCGGTCGTGGTGGACGAGGGCTGCTGCGGCACCCACGCGCATCAGCCGCCCGCCCCGACCCCGACCCCGACCCCGACCCCGAGCCCGACGCCGACGCCCGGCCCGAACGCGACGCCGGCGCCAACCGTCGTTGGCCGTCCCCCGACGGACGTTCCCCCGGGCAGTGGCGCGCCAGACCGGGCGGACGGCATCCTGACGCTGTGGCTCTGTTATCGCGAATGCCTGACCGATCACCAGCCCGTGCTGGTGTCCGAGTGCGGCACGCGCGACGAGTGCAGCCCCGGAACGCTGGTCGAGACCTTCTGCCTCAAGTTCCTGCCCGGCCTGGCGCCGCCGCTGGGCGATCCCGATTGGTGTGCCAAGCTGTGGGCGCCCAGGGACACGCAGCCGGAGGCGCCCCCGCCTACGCACGGGCACGCAACACCCGGCCTGCGGCCGGAGGTGGCCGGAACGGATCCCGGGACGCCGCTGCCGCTCGGCACGAACGACACCAGTCCCGCCGCCCTGACCGCCGAGGAACGCGACCGGGTTCGCGCTGCCCAGCGCAGCCGCCGGCACCAGCTGTGCGAGCTGTTCGACGTCGACTGCGATCCTGCGGAAGGCGATCCCTGCGTGCCGCTGGCGGTCGTCGTGGTGCGCGAAGGCCGGGTGCTGGTGGAGCCGTGCCTGGTCCGGCCGCGCATCTACAGCAACCAGCAACTGCTCGACCTGATCCTCTGCCTGGCCGAGCGGCTGGACCAGTGCTGCGAGGACCATCCACCGCCGCCCCGGCCCCCGCTGCAGGTGCGGAGCATCGAGTTCATCCGGCGGACCACGGCCGTGGACACGCAGGTGGCCAGCATGGCCGACCCGCGGCAGGACACCTCGGTGGACATCAACGGCAAGACCAATGCGATCCGGATCCGCTTCACGCGCCCACTCGCCATGGGGCCGCGCGCACCCGTGACCCACGGCCACGGCGATGCGGACTTCGGCCTGCGCAACGTGCAGGTCCTGCCCGAGCGGCCGCTCAACGCGCTGCCTTTCGTGCCCGGCTCGGTGCAGGTGGAGCAGCCCGACACGATCCGGTTCGACCTGGCACTGGACTCGCCCTATGCGCGCGGGCCGGACGGCTGGCAGAAAGGGCGATATCGGGTACTGCTGATCGGCGACGACACGCCGCAGGGTCGGCAGGCGCTGGCCGATCGCGACAGCGGCCTGCCCCTGGACGGCGAACCGGCCGCACCCGGCGCCGGCGTGCTCTCCGGCCAGGGCGACCCGGGCGGGGACTTCAGTGCGCCCTTCGTGGTCGAGCCCCGCGCGGCCCCACCGGCACCGACGCCCACGCCCACGCCCACGCCCACGCCGACACCGACACCGACACCGACACCGACACCGACACCGACACCAACGCCTGCGCCGCAGCGCCTCATGCACGTGCGCGCCATCGAGTTCCTGGGCGTGCCGCAGAACGGCACGCGCCAGGCCATCGGCCGGCTCGACGCGCCCGGACAGCCGGCGCAGCTGCGGGAGCACCTCGGCGCCATCCGCATCGTCTTCGACAAGCCCTACGCCGCGGCCGGCGACGGTGCGCCCACGGTCGCGGGGCGCAACGAGGCCCACCCGGAGCAGCACAACATCGTGCTGATGCTGGCGCGCGAACTGGCGGAAAACTTTGGCACCTCGTACATCGCGGCCAAGCTGGTGCAGGAAGACCCGCAAACGGTGCTGATCGAAATCCTGCCGGAAACCCGCCTGGTCAACAGCGACGGCCGCTGGCGCACGAACCTGCGCATCCACTGCGACATGCTGATCCGGGGCGACGCTGATCCCGCGAACGGCCTTGCGCGCCTGGCGGACCGCGACGGCAAGGCCCTGGACGGGGAACCGAAGCCGCCCGCGGGCGGCGTGATGTCCGGCGACGGTACCCCGGGCGGTGACTTCAAGGCCGCCTTCGACCTGTTCATCCCGGGCTGACCCGGCCGACCGAACCCACAGGAGATTTCCATGTCCGACATGTCCGACCTCGCCTGCCTCTGCTGCGGCGAACCCCTGGAGCGCGTTCGCTACTTCCCGCGCATGCTGATGACCGCGGACGACATGCGCGCGGAGCAGGAGTACTTCCGCGAGAAGGCGCGCCGCCACAACCGCTACCTTCATGGGTGGGGTGTCGTGTGCGGCTGCACGGTGGAAGCCGTGCCCGGCAAGCCACGGCAGGTGCGCGTGTGCCCGGGGTACCTCGTGGGCCCCCAGGGCGACGAGGTGTCCATCGACCGGTGCATCGACGTCGACCTGCACACCGGCGCGCAGGACCAGCCCTGCTCGGTCCGCTGGCCCTGCCCGCCAGCGGGCGAGGTGCCGGCGGATCGTGACGGCCTGGTGACCGTGTACATTGCCGCGCGCTACGCCGAGTGCTTCAGCCGGCCGATGCGCGTGCACCCGGCGGGCTGCGGCTGCGACGAGACCGGATGCGAGTACTCGCGCGTGCGCGACTCCTACGAGATCAAGGTGCTGTGGAACCTGCCCGAATCGCACACCCGCGCGCGCGACGCCGACGCCGCCTGGTGCGGAAC
>JAQGMY010000413.1 GCA_028292105.1 Ramlibacter sp. | reverse complement strand
TCCCGATCAACGCCGGCCAGAGCATGTCGGACATCATCGGCAGGGACGTCGTCGAGGTCGACATCCCCCTGCAGCAGGGCGACTCGCTGCGTTCGCGCATCAAGCAGGTGGCGTCGGGCCGCTTCGGCGTCACGGCCGAGTACCTGTCGTCGGCCGACCAGATCCAGATCAAGATGGCCCAGGGCGCCAAGCCGGGCGAGGGCGGCCAGCTGCCGGGCGGCAAGGTATCCAAGTACATCGGCAAGCTGCGCTACTCGGTGCCGGGCGTCGGCCTGATCTCGCCGCCGCCGCACCACGACATCTACTCCATCGAGGACCTGGCGCAGCTGATCCACGACCTGAAGAACGTGGCCCCGCATGCCTCCATCAGCGTCAAGCTGGTGTCCGAAGTCGGCGTCGGCACGATTGCCGCCGGCGTGGCCAAGTGCAAGGCCGACCACGTGGTGATCGCCGGGCACGACGGCGGCACCGGCGCCTCGCCCTGGTCGTCGATCAAGCACGCCGGTTCGCCCTGGGAGATCGGCCTGGCCGAAACGCAGCAGACGCTGGTGCTCAACCGCCTGCGCGGCCGCGTGCGGGTGCAGGCCGACGGCCAGATGAAGACCGGCCGCGACGTCGCCATCGGCGCGCTGCTGGGCGCGGACGAGTTCGGCTTCGCCACGGCGCCGCTGGTGGTCGAGGGCTGCATCATGATGCGCAAGTGCCACCTGAACACCTGCCCGGTGGGCGTGGCCACGCAGGACCCGGTGCTGCGCAAGAAGTTCGCCGGCAAGCCGGAACACGTCGTCAACTTCTTCTTCTTCATCGCCGAGGAAGTGCGGCAGATCATGGCGCAGCTGGGCGTGCGCAAGTTCGACGACCTGATCGGCCGCGCCGACCTGCTGGACACCAAGAAGGGCATCCTGCACTGGAAGGCGCGGGGGCTGGACTTCAGCCGCCTGTTCGCGCAGCCGAAGGTCCCCGCCGACGTGCCGCGCTTCCATTGCGAAGAGCAGGACCACCGCCTCGAGCGCAGCCTGGACAAGGTGCTGATCGAGAAGTCGCGCGCGGCCATCGAGCGCGGCGAGCGCGTGCAGTTCATGGAAGTGGCGCGCAACGTCAATCGTTCGGTCGGCGCCATGCTGTCGGGGGCGCTCACCAAGGTGCGCCCGGAAGGCTTGCCGGACGACACGCTGCGCATCCAGCTCGAAGGCACGGGCGGGCAATCCTTCGGCGCCTTCCTGGCCAAGGGCATCACGCTGTACCTGATTGGCGACGCCAACGATTACACCGGCAAGGGCCTGTCGGGTGGCCGCGTGATCGTGCGTCCCAGCATCGACTTCCGCGGCGAAGCCAGCAAGAACATCATCATCGGCAACACCGCCCTGTATGGCGCCACCTCGGGTGAAGCCTTCTTCAGCGGCGTGGCTGGCGAACGCTTCGCGGTACGCCTGTCCGGCGCCACCGCGGTGGTCGAGGGCACGGGCGACCACGGTTGCGAGTACATGACCGGCGGCACGGCGGTGGTGCTCGGCAAGACCGGCCGCAACTTCGCCGCGGGCATGTCGGGCGGCGTGGCTTACGTCTACGACGAGGACGGCAAGTTCGCCAGCCGCTGCAACACGGCGATGGTGTCCCTCGACCGCGTGGGCACGGTGGCCGAGCAGAAGGTCGTATCCGCCAGCACCAAGATGCACGCGGACCAGGCCGACGAAACGCTGCTGCGCAAGCTGCTGGAAGACCACAACCGCTGGACCGGCAGCCGCCGCGCCCGCGAACTGCTGGACGACTGGCCCGCCGCACGCCAGAAGTTCGTGAAGGTCTTCCCGAACGAGTACAAGCGCGCACTCGCCGAGATGCATGGCCGCGAGGTGGAGCTGGCCAGCATGGGCAACAACCAGGAAGCGGCGATGCCGCACGAGCCGGTCGCGGCGAAGTAACAGGACAGATATCAAATGGGAAAAGTCACCGGCTTCCTGGAGTTCGAGCGCATCGAGGAGGGCTACAAGCCCGTGCCCGAACGCCTGAAGCACTACAAGGAATTCGTCATCGGCCTCGATGACGCGCAATCGCAGGTGCAGGCGGCGCGCTGCATGGACTGCGGCACGCCGTTCTGCAACAGCGGTTGCCCCGTCAACAACCTGATCCCGGACTTCAACGACCTGGTGTACCAGCAGGACTGGAAGAACGCCTGGACCGTGCTGGACTCCACCAACAACTTCCCGGAGTTCACTGGCCGCATCTGCCCCGCGCCTTGCGAGGAAGCCTGCACGCTGAACTACAACGACGAGCCGGTCGGCATCAAGTCGCTGGAGCACGCGATCATCGACCGCGCCTGGGAGAACGGCTGGGTGCAGCCGCGCATCCCCCGCATCAGGACCGGCAAGAAGGTCGCCGTGGTCGGGTCCGGCCCCGCCGGCATGGCCGGCGCCCAGCAGCTGGCGCGCGCCGGCCACGACGTCACGCTGTTCGAGAAGAACGACCGCATCGGCGGCCTGCTGCGTTACGGCATCCCCGACTTCAAGATGGAAAAGCACCACATCGACCGCCGGGTGGCGCAGATGCAGGGCGAAGGCGTGACCATCCGCGCCGGCGTGATGGTCGGCGAGCTGCCCAAGGGCACGAAGATCACCAACTGGGCCAAGGAGACGATCAGTCCGGAGCAGTTGCGCAAGGACTTCGATGCGGTGTTGCTGACCGGCGGCGCCGAGCAATCGCGTGACCTGCCGGTGCCGGGCCGCGACCTCGACGGCGTGCACTTCGCCATGGAGTTCCTGCCGCAGCAGAACAAGATCAATGCCGGCGACAAGCTCAAGGGCCAGATCCGTGCCGACGGCAAGCACGTGATCGTGATCGGCGGCGGCGACACGGGCAGCGACTGCGTGGGCACCAGCAACCGCCACGGCGCCGTCAGCGTCACGCAGTTCGAGCTGATGCCGCAGCCGCCGGAGGAGGAGAACAAGCCGCTGACCTGGCCTTACTGGCCGTACAAGCTGCGCACCAGTTCTTCCCACGAGGAGGGCGTGCAGCGCGAGTTCGCCATCGCCACCAAGGAGTTCATCGGCGAGAAGGGCAGGCTCACCGGCCTGAAGACCGTCCGCGTCGAATGGAAGGACGGCAAGATGCAGGAAGTGCCCGGCTCGGAAGAGACCTTGAAGGCCGACCTGGTGCTGCTGGCCATGGGCTTCGTCAACCCCGCCGCCACCGTACTGGAAGGCTTCGGCGTCGACAAGGACAGCCGCGGCAACGCGCGCGCCACCACGGATTTCCAGGGCGGCTACGCGACCAACCTGCCCAAGGTGTTCGCTGCCGGGGATATGCGCCGCGGTCAATCCTTGGTGGTATGGGCGATCCGGGAAGGCCGACAAGCGGCACGCGCGGTGGACGAATTCCTGATGGGATTCAGCGACCTGCCGCGTTGACGCGACAGTAGGGCCTGTTCGGGCAACCGGCTGACGCTGCTCTGCAGCAAACGCCCCTATCATCCCTTGCTTCGACTCACGGCCGCCTGCCTGGCGGCCCATTCCCCCGGATGACCGAACCTGATCCCAGCGCGCTGGTGGAATGCCGCAACCTGAGCTTCGGCTATGGCGAGCGGCGCATCCTGCAGGATGTGAGCTTCACCGTGCCACGCGGCAAGGTCACCGCTCTCATGGGCGCCTCCGGCGGCGGCAAGACCACGGTGCTGCGCCTGATCGGCGGCCAGGCGCGGCCGCAGCAGGGCGAAGTGCTGTTCGACGGCGTCGACGTGGCAAGGATGGACCGGGCCGCCCTGTACGGCATCCGGCGCCGCATGGGCATGTTGTTCCAGTTCGGCGCGCTGTTCACGGACCTCAGCGTCTTCGACAACGTCGCTTTCCCCTTGCGCGAGCATTCCGGCTTGCCGGAGAACCTGGTGCGCGACATCGTGCTGATGAAGCTCAACGCGGTGGGGCTGCGCGGCGCGCGCGACCTGATGCCCAGCGAGGTGTCCGGTGGCATGGCGCGGCGCGTCGCGCTGGCGCGGGCGATCGCGCTGGATCCGGATCTGGTGATGTACGACGAACCCTTCGCCGGCCTGGATCCGATCTCCCTGGGCACGGCGGCGCAATTGATCCGCCGCCTGAACGACACGCTGGGCATCACCAGCATCGTGGTCTCGCACGACCTGGAAGAGACCTTCCGCATCGCCGACCAGGTGATCGTGCTCGCCAATGGCGGCATTGCCGCGCAGGGTACGCCCCAGGAAGTGCGCTCGTCGACCAATCCCCTGGTGCACCAGTTCGTCAACGCGCTGCCGGAAGGGCCGGTGCAGTTCCACTACCCCGGGCCCAGCGTGGCCCAGGACTTCAGCGGAGGGCTCGACCGATGACCTGGTGGCGTCCCTCCGATGTCGGTTATGCCAGCCGCCGCAAGCTGGCCGACGCGGGCCATGCGGCCAGGCTGCTGGCCCGCCTGCTGTCGCAGGTCGGGCCCAGCTTCGCCCGCGGCCGGCTGGTGCTCGACCAGGTTCATTTCCTCGGCAACTATTCGCTGGCGATCGTCGGCGTCTCGGGTCTTTTCGTCGGCTTCGTGCTGGCGCTGCAGGGTTACTACACCTTGCAGCGTTACGGCTCGGCGGAAGCCCTCGGGCTGCTGGTCGCCCTGAGCCTGGTGCGCGAACTCGGGCCCGTGGTGACAGCCCTGCTGTTCGCGGGCCGCGCCGGCACTTCGCTGACGGCGGAGATCGGCTTGATGAAAGCGGGCGAGCAGTTGTCGGCCATGGAGATGATGGCGGTCGACCCCGTCCAGCGCATCCTGGCGCCGCGCTTCTGGGGCGGCGTCATCGCCTTGCCCCTGCTGACGGGAGTGTTCAGCGCCGTCGGCATCATCGGCGGCTGGATCGTCGGCGTGCTGCTGATCGGCGTCGATCCCGGCTCCTTCTGGAGCCAGATGCAAGGCGGCGTCGACGTGTTCAAGGATGTCGGCAACGGCTTCATCAAGAGCCTGGTGTTCGGCGTCGCCGTGACCTTCATCGCCGTATTGCAAGGCTACGAGGCCAAGCCGACGCCGGAAGGGGTGGCGCGCGCCACCACCCGTACCGTGGTGATGGCCTCGCTGGCCGTCCTCGCATTGGATTTCATGCTGACCGCTCTGATGTTCAGCATCTAGGAGAGAAAGAAGATGGAGCGCAACAAGAACGACGTGTGGGTCGGGCTCTTCGTGCTGATCGGTGCGGCGGCCCTGCTGTTCCTGGCACTGCAGGCCGCCAATCTGCTGACGCTGAGCTTCCAGTCGACCTACCAGGTCAGCGGCAAGTTCGACAACATCGGCGGGCTGAAGCCGCGGGCGGCGGTGAAAAGCGCCGGCGTGGTGGTCGGGCGGGTGGAATCGATCACGTTCGACGACAAGTCCTTCCAGGCCCGGGTGACCATGGCCATGGAGAACCGCTATCACTTCCCCAAGGACAGCTCGCTCAAGATCCTGACGAGCGGCCTGCTGGGCGAGCAGTACATCGGCATCGAGGCGGGCGCCGCCGAGAAGCCGCTGGCCGCAGGCGATACCATTACGACTACGCAGTCCGCGGTCGTGCTGGAAAACCTCATCGGTCAGTTCCTGTACAGCAAGGCGGCGGACGGGCCGAATCCAGGGACGCCGAAAAACAAATGAAACTTGACCGCCACCTGCCGCTGCGCGCGCTGACGATCTCCGTCATGGTGCTGGCCTTCGGGCTGCTCCAGGGCTGTGCCACGATGACCGGGCCAGCCAGTGGTCGCGACCCCTGGGAGCCCTTCAACCGGCACGTCACCGAGTTCAACGAAGGCCTCGACCGCGTGCTGCTGAAGCCGGTCGCCACCGCCTATCGCGAGAAGGTGCCGGCGCTGGTGCGCACCGGCGTCTCCAACTTCTTCAGCAACCTCGGCACCGGCTGGTCGGCGGTGAACAGCCTGCTGCAGTTCCGCTTGCAGGACGCCGAGGAAAACCTGGCGCGCTTCCAGTTGAACACCATGTTCGGGCTGTTCGGCATCTTCGATCCCGCCAGCGACCTCAACATCGAGCGGCACCGGGAAGACTTCGGCCAGACCCTGGGCCGCTGGGGAGTGCCGGCCGGCCCGTACCTGGTGCTGCCCTTCTTCGGCCCGTCCACCCTGCGCGACACGATCGCGCTGCCGGTGGACCGCCGCTTCAACCCGATCCACTATGTCGACTCCGCCGCCGTGCGTGATTCGATCTATGTGCTGCAGGCGGTGGACAAGCGGTCCAACCTGCTGCGCGTGGGCAACGTCCTGGACGAGGCCGCGCTGGACAAGTATTCGTTCACCCGCGACGCTTACCTGCAGCGCCGCCGCGCCGAGATCTACGACAAGGACGAGGACAAGGACGTTCCGCCCCCGCTGCCGGACGGCCCCGCCAGCCCGGCCCCTGGCTCGGCGCCGGCCCCCGGACAACCGCAAGCGGCTCCCGCGCGTTGAAGAAGAGTTGCAGCCTGTTGCGTTTCCCGCGCATGAACGGCTGAACCGGTGCCCCTCGCGACGTTCCAACCGGAACACCGGGACAGCCCGGCTGAACAAGGATGATGACAATGCAAAGACGTTCCCTGGGCCGCCTGGCGGCCGCAGTCCTGGCCATGGGCCTGATGGGCGGCTGGCCGCTCGCGCATGCCGCCGACGAGGCTCCTGAGGTGATGATCAAGCGCCTCTCCGATGAGGTGCTGGGCACGATCCGCAGCGACAAGAGCCTGCAGACCGGTGACCTCACCCGGGTGATGGCGCTGGTCGACAGCAAGATCATGCCGAACGTGAACTTCCAGCGCATGACGGCTGCGGCGGTGGGCCCGGCCTGGCGCCAGGCCACGCCGGAGCAGCAAAAGCGCCTGCAGGAAGAGTTCAAGATCCTGCTGGTGCGCACCTATTCGGGCGCGCTGACGCAGGTGTCCGAAGAGTCGGTGAGCATCAAGCCCATGCGCTCCTCGCCTTCCGATACCGAAGTGGTGGTGCGCAGCGAAATCCGCGGCCGCGGCGAGCCGATCGCGCTCGAGTACCGGCTGGAAAAGACGCCGGGGCAGGGCGCGGGCTGGAAGATCTTCAACCTGAACGTGTTGGGCGTGTGGCTGGTGGAAACCTACCGCAGCCAGTTCGCCCAGGAGATCAATGCCAAGGGCATCGACGGCCTGATCGCCACCTTGAGCGAGCGCAACCGCTCCAACAGCGGCCGCAAGGTCTGAGCCTGGACCGGCCATGCTGGTGCTGCCTGCCGTCCTGACGCATGCCGAAGCGCCGGCCTGCTGCCGCATGCTGGCGCAGGCGCTGCGCTCCGCTGCCGGCGGCGAAGCGGTGGCGGACGCCTCCGGGCTGCGCCAGTTCGATTCTTCGGCCCTCGCGGTCCTGCTCGAATGCCGGCGCGAGGCGCTGGCCCTGGGCAAGACCTTCGCGGTCCACCAGTTGCATCCGCGCCTGCGCAACCTCGCCACCTTGTACGGCGTGGGCGAACTGCTGCCGGCCACCTTGTAGGGTGGGCAAGGCCTGGCCTTGCGCACCCTGCAGCCGTGCGCAGCTGCGCTGCGCACCGTACGGCCCGTCCCAGCGCGGGAGAACCCCCGCCCGCTAAAATGGCCGGTTGCCCATGCCCGCCATCTCCTTCCAATCCGTCTCCAAGACCTATGCCAGCCCCCGCGGCAGCTTCCAGGCCCTCGATGGCGTCAGCTTCGACATCCAGCAGGGCGAGTTCTTCGGCCTGCTCGGCCCCAATGGCGCCGGCAAGACCACGCTGATCAGCGTGCTCGCCGGCCTGGTGCGGGCAACTTCGGGCCAGGTGCTGGTGCACGGGCACGACGTGCAAAAGGACTTTGCGCAGGCGCGGCGCCAGCTCGGTGTGGTGCCGCAGGAGCTGGTGTTCGACCCCTTCTTCACCGTGCGCGAGGCGCTGCGGATCCAGTCCGGCTACTTCGGCGTGAAGAACAACGATGCCTGGATCGACGAACTGCTTTCCAGCCTGGGCCTGGCCGACAAGGCGCAATCGAACATGCGCCAGCTCTCCGGCGGCATGAAGCGGCGGGTGCTGGTGGCCCAGGCACTGGTGCATCGCCCGCCGGTGATCGTGCTCGACGAGCCCACCGCGGGCGTCGACGTGGAACTGCGCCAGACGCTCTGGCAATTCATCGCCCGCCTGAACAAGGAGGGCCATACGGTCCTCCTCACGACCCATTACCTGGAGGAAGCGGAGGCGCTGTGCAGCCGCATCGCCATGCTCAAGACCGGCCGGGTGGTGGCGCTGGAGCGCACCAGCGACCTGCTCAGGGCGGCGTCCACCAACGTGCTGCGCTTCAAGCTCGACGGGCCGCTGCCGCCGCAGTTCCAGGGCAAGGCGCGCGTCACCGGCCGCATCGTGCAGTTGCCTGCGCATGACGCGCACGAGATCGAGCAGCATCTCGCCGTCATCCGGCAAGCCGGCCTGCGGGTGGAAGACGTCGAAATCCGCAAGCCGGACCTCGAAGACGTGTTCATCGACGTGATGTCGGCGAACCGGCAGGAGGTGGCCGCATGAGCCGCAGGATCACGCCAAGGCGAATCCCGCAGCGCGTAGAGCGGAGGGTCGTCGGATGACCGGCTGGCAAACCCTCCTGTACAAGGAAGTGCTGCGCTTCTGGAAAGTCGGCTTCCAGACCGTGGCTGCGCCGGTGCTGACGGCATTGCTCTACCTGCTGATCTTCGGCCACGTGCTGTCTGGCCAGGTCAAGGTCTACGACACCATCAGCTACACCGCCTTCCTGGTGCCCGGCCTGGTGATGATGAGCGTGCTGCAGAACGCTTTCGCCAACAGCTCTTCGTCGCTGATCCAGAGCAAGATCATGGGCAACCTGGTGTTCGTGCTGCTCACGCCGCTGTCGCACTGGAACTGGTTCGTCGCCTACGTCGGTTCTTCGGTGGTGCGCGGACTGGCGGTGGGCCTGGGCGTGCTGCTGGTCACCGTCTGGTTCACCCAGATCGGCTTCGTCGCGCCGCTGTGGATCCTGGTGTTCGCGTTGCTGGGCGCCGGGATGATGGGCGCGCTGGGCCTGATCGCCGGCCTCTGGGCCGAGAAGTTCGACCAGATGGC
>JAQGMY010000047.1 GCA_028292105.1 Ramlibacter sp. | reverse complement strand
GGAGCCGGCGATCCCGCTCGGGCGCACCGGCCAGCTCGATGGCGTGCTGTGGCAGATCGTCGGCTTCCAGCACCGGCTGGGCACCGAACCGGACGATCCGGACGAGCACTTCGGCTGGGAAGAGTACTTGCTGTACAACTGCAGGCGCGGCTTCTGCTTCCTGGTGGATTCCACCGACGGCTGGAGCCTGGTCAAGCCGACCACCGGCGCGCCCACCCCCAGCCGCGACATGCTCACGGCCACCTACCTGGGCACGACCTACCAGCAGCAGTTCGCCTACTCGGCGCAGACCACGTTCGTTGAAGGCGAGTTCTACTGGCCGGTGCAGCGCGGCCAGCGCACCGCCAACCGCGACTACGCCAAGGGCGACGCGCTGTTGTCCATGGAGCAGAACGCGCAGGAGCGCACCTGGTCGATCGGGCGCAAGATCGCCAGCGACAAGGTGGCGGATGCGTTCGCGCTCAAGGACAAGAAGGAACTGCTGCGGCGCGGTGACTCCGGACCGACCACGCCCGGCGGCCTGGGCACCGGCTCGGGTTGCGGCTCCATCATGCTGTTCATCGTCGTGCTGCTGATCCTGTTCGCCCTGCTCAAGTCCTGCGACGACGACGCGTCGAACAGCGGCCGGTCCGGCTACTTCCCGGGCAGCAGCGGCGGCGGCGGGGGCTTCCACAAGTGAAGCCGCAACCAACATGTTTCATCGGAGGTCATCATGGATCTTGAATGGCTGAGGGCCAGCGCCTTCTTCGGCTCCATCCTCTACGCCCTCATCGGCGTGGTGGTGTTCGGCGGCTGCTTTTTCGTCATCGACAAGCTCACGCCCTACAACCTGTGGGAGGAGATCATCGAGAAGCAGAACGTCGCCCTGGCGATCGTGGTCGGCGCGATGGCGCTGGGCGTGTCGATCATCGTGGCGGCCGCGGTGCACGGATGATCGCCGAAAGGCCGCCGCAGGATGGCCGCGCGCCGCCCGGACGTGCCGGGGGTCCGCGGCCGCTGGAGGTGGCGCTGCTCGCGTCGGTGTTCGTGGTCGCCGCCTGCGGGCTGGTGTACGAGCTGGCCGCCGGCGCCCTGGCCTCCTATGTGCTGGGCGACTCGGTGCTGCAGTTCTCCACCGTGATCGGCGCCTACCTGTTCGCGATGGGCATAGGCTCCTGGCTGTCGCGTTTCTTCGAACGCCAGCTGCCGGCGCACTTCCTGCGCATCGAGCTGCTGGTGGCGCTGGTCGGCGGCTGCCTGCCGGCGGTGCTGTTCCTCGCGCATGCGTGGCAGCCCGAGGCGTTTCGCGTGCTGCTCTATGCGCTGGTGCTGCTGGTCGGCATGCTGGTGGGGCTCGAGATCCCGCTGGTGATGCGCATCCTCAGGCGCGACGTGGCGCTGCGAGAGCTGGTGTCGCAGGTGCTCACCTTCGATTACCTGGGCGCGCTGGCGGTGTCGGTGGCCTTCCCGCTGCTGCTGGTGCCGCAGCTCGGGCTGATCCGCACCGGGCTGCTGTTCGGGTTGATGAACGCCGGCGTCGCGCTGTGGGCGCTCTGGTTGTTCCGGCACGAGCTGCGCCGCTTCACCGCGCACGCGCTCGCTTGCGTGCTCACGCTCGGCGTACTCGGCGGCGCCTTCGCCAGCTCGCGCCAGATCACCTCGCTGGCCGAAGACCGCTTCTACCAGGACAAGATCGTGCTGGCCGAGAGCTCGCCGTGGCAGCGCATCGTGGTCACCCAAGGACGCAACGGCATGCGGCTGTTCCTCAATGGCAACCTGCAGTTCGCGGAATCGGACGAATACCGCTACCACGAGGCCCTGGTGCATCCGGCGATGTCCGCGCACGGCGCCCCGCGCAAGGTGGCGGTGCTGGGCGGCGGCGACGGCCTGGCGGTGCGGGAGCTGCTGCGCTATCCCTCGGTGGAGAGCATCACGCTGGTCGACCTCGACCCCAACATGACGCGCATCTTCTCCAGCGATCCCGCCCTCGTCGCGCTGAACGGCGGCGCACTGCGTTCGCCCAAGGTGCGCGTGATCAACACCGACGCCTTCCAGTGGCTGCAGCAGGCGCAGGACACCTTCGACGTCATCGTGGTGGACTTCCCCGATCCCACCAACTTCTCGATCGGCAAGCTGTACACGAACGCCTTCTACGCGCTGCTGGACCAGCGGCTGGCGGCCAGCGGCTATGCGGTGATCCAGACCACTTCGCCGCTGGTTGCGCGCCAGAGTTTCTGGACCGTCGCGGCCACCATCGAGTCGGTCGGGCTGCAGGTCCACCCGTACCACACCAACGTGCCGAGCTTCGGCGAGTGGGGTTACATCATCGCCAGCCGGCGACCCTGGCGGATGCCGACCGCGCTGCCGCCGGACCTGCGCTTCCTCACCGTGGCCGGCGTGCAGGCGCTGTTCGACTTCCCGCGGGACATGGATCGCGTTCCCGCCGAAGTCCACCGGCTGTCCAACCAGCTGCTGGTGACCACCTACGAGCGTGAATGGGGCAAGGTCCACCCATGATCCGCCGCCGCTCCCTGCTGGCCGGCGCTGCCGCCGCCACGGTGGCGGCGTGCGACCGCGCACCCGAGGTCACCGGCGGCTTCAGCGGCGCCAGTGCCGACCGGGGGCACCTGCTGCGCACCCAGCGCGAGTGGCCCGCACCCGCGGTGAGCCGGCGCGTCGACGTGCTGATCGCCGGCGCCGGTGTCGCCGGCCTCGCTGCCGCGCGCGCGCTGCGGCAGCGGGGTGTCGAGGACTTCGCCTTGCTCGACGTCGAGGACAGCGCTGGCGGCAACAGCCGCGGCGGCGCCGTGAACGGCATCGCCTGCCCGTTGGGCGCGCACTACCTGCCGGTGCCCGGCGACGCCGCCCCCGAAGTGCAACACCTGCTGGAGGAACTGGGCCTGCGCAAGCGCGTCAACGGCCGCTGGCGCTACGACGAGCGCCACCTGTGCCACGCGCCGCAGGAAAGGCTGTTCTTCCAGGGCCAGTGGCAAGACGGCTTGCTGCCGCTGAACGGGGTGGGCGCCACCACCCGCGCGCAGTACGCCCGCTTCGCCCAGGAAGTCGAGGCGGCGCGCCGCACCGGGGCTTTCCGCATTCCCTTGCGCAATCCGGCGCCGCTGCTGGTGCTGGATGCGCAGCCGTTCACCGCCTGGCTGGATGCGCGCGGCTTCACCGATGCGCAACTGCGCTGGTACCTGGACTACTGCTGCCGGGACGACTACGGCGCCGGCGCCGCCGCCGTGTCCGCCTGGGCCGGCCTGCATTATTTCGCCGCCCGGCATGGCTTCCATGCGCCCGATGCCGACGACAGCGGCGAACGCGATGCGCTCCTCACCTGGCCCGAAGGCAACGGCTTCCTGGCGCGTGCGCTCGCCGCGCCCCTGGGCGACCGGTTCCGCGGCGGCCAGCTGGTGCTGCGCATCGCGGAGCACCGCCATGGGGTCGACGTCGACGCCTGGGACTTCGGCCGGCAGCGGGTGGAGCGCTGGCAGGCTGCCCAGTGCATCGTCGCCCTGCCTTCGTTCGTCGCGGCTCAGGTCATCGAACAGCCGCCGGCTGCAGTCACACGGCTGGCCCGGCAGACGCGCCATGCGCCCTGGGTCGTTGCCAACCTGCACCTGCGGGCGCCGCCCTGGCCCGCGCGCGGCAGTTCGCTCTCGTGGGACAACGTGGTGTACGGCGGCGAAGGTCTCGGCTACGTGGTGGCCACGCACCAGGACCTGAATCCGGCGCCGGGGCCGACGGTGCTGACCTGGTACTGCGCGCCGGGCGAAACAGCGCGCGCCGACGTGCTGCGGCAGCCCTGGACGCACTGGCGCGACCGCGCAATGAGCGAGCTGTCGGCGCCGCATCCGGACCTGCCGCGCCACCTGACACGGGTGGAAGTCGCACGTTACGGGCACGCCATGCCGATCCCCGTCCCGGGGACGCTGGCAGGCTTGCCGCGGCCTGCGCCCAGCGGACGGCTGCGCTTCGCCCACAGCGACTGGGCCGGCTATTCGATCTTCGAAGAGGCGTTCACGATGGGGCACCTGGCAGGCGGCAAGGCGTAGCTGGGCGCCTCACCCCTTGACGCACACCACCTGCTTCAAGGTGTGCACGACCTCCACCAGGTCCTCTTGCGCCGCCATCACCGCGGCGATGTCCTTGTAGGCCGCCGGCGTCTCGTCGATCACGCCCTGGTCCTTGCGGCATTCGACGCCTTCGGTGGCGGCGCGGTGGTCGGCCAGCGTGAAGCGGCGCTTGGCGTCGCCGCGGCTCATGGTGCGGCCGGCACCGTGCGAGCAGGAGGAAAAGCTCTCCGGGTTGCCCTTGCCGCGCACGATGTAGCTGCGCGCGCCCATGCTGCCGGGAATGATCCCGAGCTCGCCGGCCCTGGCGCTGACGGCGCCCTTGCGCGTGACGAACACCTCCTGCCCGAAGTGCTTTTCCTTTTGCACGTAGTTGTGGTGGCAGTTCACCGCTTCGGTGTGCACCTGGAAGTTCCTGGCAATGACGGTCCGGGCCGCTTCGATCACGCGCCGCATCATCAGCTCGCGGTTCACCTTGGCGAACTTCTGCGCCCAGCCGACCGCGCGTACGTAGTCGCCGAAGTAGCGCGAGCCTTCCTCGAAGTAGGCCAGGTCGCGGTCCGGCAGGTGCACGTTGTTGCGCATCGCGTCCTGCCTGGCCAGCTCGATGAACTGCGTGCCGATCGCGTTGCCGACGCCGCGCGAGCCGGAGTGCAGCATGAACCACACCGCGCCTTCCTCGTCGAGGCAGACCTCGATGAAGTGGTTGCCGCTGCCGAGCGTGCCCAGGTGCTTGTGGCTGTTGACCTTGGCCAGCTTCGGGTAGTCGCGGCACAGCTGCTTGAACTCGGGCTCCAGCGCACCCCAGGCGGTGTCTACGGCGGCCGGCGTCTTCTGCCAGGCGCCCGGGTCGCGCGCACCGGGCGAGCGGCCGTGCGGGACGGCGCGCTCGATCGCGGCCCGCAACGGGCCCAGGTTGTCCGGCAGGTCCGCGGCGCGCAGGGTGGTCTTGCAGGCGATCATGCCGCAGCCGATGTCGACACCAACGGCCGCCGGGATGATCGCGCGGGTCGTCGGGATCACCGAGCCCACGGTCGCGCCTATGCCCAGGTGCATGTCGGGCATGGCGGCGATGTGCCTGAAGACGATCGGCAGGCGCGCCGCGTTCTGCAGCTGGCGCTTCGCCTCGTCTTCCACCGGGACGCCGCGCGTCCACATCTTCACCGGAACGCCGCCGGGGGTGTCTTGCTGCTGGTAGTTTTGCATGGGGCGCAGTGGGAGCTACGGGCGTGCGGAAAGTTCAGTTGCGTCGGGCGCCACAGCCGTATATTCAGGTCATCCCACAGCAAGGCAACCCGCACTTCATGACCGTATTCACCAAGGCGCTACCGGCGCTCGCCCTGTCGCTGCTGGCTGCCTTTGCCGGTGGCGCCGGCGCCGACACCTTCCCGTCCAAGCCGATCCGCATCATCGCGTCCACCTCGCCCGGGGGCATGACCGACCTGCTGGCACGCACGGTCGGCAAGCTGATGGGCGACAGCCTCGGCCAATCGGTGGTGGTCGACAACCGGCCCGGCGCCGGCACCCTCATCGGCATGACCGCCTGCGCCCGCGCGCCTGCTGACGGCTACACGCTGTGCCTCACGGACAACCAGAGCCTGGTCTACAACCCGCTGCTGTTCAGCCGCCTGCCCTACGACGCCAAGGCGGACTTCGCCGCCGTCGGCGCCGTGGTCAGCTCGCCCAACGACGTGATCGTGGCGCATCCCTCGATGCCCGGCTCCTTTCGGGAGCTGATGGCGCTGGCCAAGGCCAAGCCGGAGACCGTGAGCTTCGCCACCTGGGGCCCGGGCAGCATCCCCGCCATCTACCAGGCCTGGATCACGCGCCAGAACGGCGTGCAGCTCACGGCCGTGCCGTACAAGGGCGCCGCTCCTTCCTTCATGGCGGTCAACAGCGGCGAAGTCAACCTGGCGTACAGCAGCATGGCGCTGGCCAGGCCCGCGGTCGACGCCGGCAACCTCAGGCTCATCGCGGTCACGGGATCGCGGCGCTCGCCGGCGTACCCGAACGTGCCCAGCCTCGGTGAACTCAACAGCGATCCGGGCATGGGTACCGTCTGGGCGCTGTATGCCCCCGCGAAGACGCCGCCGGCCGTCCTGGCGCAGCTCAACGCCGAATTGAACAAGGCCCTGGCGACGCCGACCTTCCAGGCCTTCGCGCGGCAGAACTACCTCGAGCCGATGACGGGCAGCCGCGAGCAGTTCACCAGCCAGCTCGCCGAGGCGCAGGCGCATGCCGCCCGCACTTTCCAGGCGATCGGCATCAAGCCGACCGACGCCCCGGCCGACGCCCCCGCGCCGACCCGCTGACCCGCCACGCCATGAACCAAGCACTCACACAAGCACTCACCAGGCTCGCCTGCGCCAGCCGCATCCTGGAGCTGGAAGGGCACGGCGACATGTCGCTGGGCCACTTGTCCTTGCGCGATCCGGAAGGCCGCGGCTTCTGGCTCAAGCGCAATCGCATCGGTCTGGGCGAGGTGACGGGTCCTCAGGACTTCATCCTGCTGGACTTCGACGGCCGCCAGCTCGCCGGCGACGGCGGCCGGCATTCGGAGTGGCCTATCCACTCGCAGATCCTGCTGCGGCGTCCCGACGTGGCGGTGGTGGCCCACACGCATGCCTTCTACACCAGCGTGTGTTCGGCGTCGTCCGAGCCCTTGCTGCCGTTCACGCTGGACACCGACTACTTCCAGATCGTGCCCAGGCACATCGACCAGGTGGCGCTGGTCACCCAGCGCGAGGAAGGCGATGCACTGGCCGCCGCGCTGGGCGAGGGCTTCGCGGTGCTGATGGCGAACCACGGGGTCACCTTCTGCGGCACTTCGATCGAGCACGCGACCTGCATCGGCGTGTTCCTGGAAAAGGCCGCCAAGGCGCACGTGGTCGGTCGCTCCGCCGGCTTCGACCACACCATGCCCGAGCCGGCCACGCGAGCGCGCCGGCACGGGCAGATCATGAGCCCGGTGCACGTCGAGCATTCGTGGAACTACTTCTCGCGCAAGCTCGAATGGGTGATCGCGCGCAACGGCTCACCCAAGGTGTTCGTGACCTGAGCACGGGGGACGGGGCCCGCCCAGCACCTCACCCCCGCATCAGCGCTTCGATCTCGTCGGCCTTCACCGGCACGTCGCGCGTGATCAGCTCGCAGCCTTGCCCGGTCACGATGGCGTCGTCTTCGATCCGGATGCCGATGTTGTGGAACCGTTCGGGCACGCCTTCGCCCGGGCGCACGTAGATGCCGGGCTCGATGGTGAGCACCATGCCGGGCCGCAGCACGCGGCTGGGACGGTTCTTGATGACCTCGCCGGACAGCGGGTCCTTGCGTTCGCTCACCTGCCCGACCTCGCCGGGTTCGACATAGCTGCCGCAGTCGTGCACGTCCATGCCGAGCCAGTGGCCGGTGCGATGCATGTAGAACGGAAAGTAGGCCCGTTTTTCGATCACGTCGTCGAGCGTGCCGACCTTCTTCGCATCGAGCAGGCCGACGTCCAGCATGCCTTGCGCCAGCACCTTCACTGCCGCCTCGTGCGGGTCGGTGAAGCGGGCGCCGGCCCTGGTGGCGGCCACCGCCGCTTCCTGCGACGCCAGCACCAGGTCGTAGAGCGCGCGCTGCGGGCCGGTGAACTTGCCGTCGGCCGGGAAGGTGCGCGTGATGTCGCTGGCGTAGCCGTCGAGCTCGCAGCCGGCGTCGATCAGCACCAGTTCGCCGGCGCGCACCGGCGCCACGTCGGCGCGGTAATGCAGCACGCAGGCATTGGCGCCGGCGGCGACGATCGAGCTGTACGCGGGGTACTGCGAGCCGCCCATGCGGAACTCGTGCATCAGCTCGGCGTCGAGGTGGAATTCGCGCACGTACTTGCCTTCGCGCAGGATTCGGGCCGAGGCCTGCATGGCGCGCACGTGGGCGCGGGCGCTGATGGCGGCGGCGCACCGCATGACGTCCTGTTCGTACGTGTCCTTGAACAGCCGCATCTCGTCGAGGATGGAGCACAGGTCGCGCTGCTGCTCGGGGCACAACGCGCCGTACCGCACCCGCGCCCGCACCTGGTTGAGCCAGCAGCCCACGCGCGCTTCCAGGCCAGAGTGGATGGCGAACGGGTACCAGACCGCGTCGCGGTTCTCCATCAGGCGCGGCAGCTGCTTGTCCAGTTCCTCGATCGAGGATGCGTTGTCCACGCCCAGCGCACCGGGCGCCGCATCGGGACCGAGC
>JAQGMY010000013.1 GCA_028292105.1 Ramlibacter sp. | reverse complement strand
TGGGCACGGTCGGCTGGCTGGTCGATGGCGCGGCCATCATGAACCAGGTGCCGCTGTGCCGCTGCTCGTATGCGCCGTATTCGCGCGCCATGATCCGCATCTGCCGCGAGGAAAGCTTTCACCAGCGTCAGGGCTATGAAGCGCTGCTCACCATGATGCAGCAGGGCACCGATGCCCAGCGCGCCATGGTGCAGGACTCGGTGAACCGCTGGTGGTGGCCGTCGATCATGATGTTCGGCCCGCCGGACGACCAGTCGCCCAACTCCGCGCAATCCATGCGCTGGGGCATCAAGCGCATCTCCAACGACGAACTGCGGCAGAAGTTCGTGGATGCCGCGGTCGAACAGGCGAAGGTGCTGGGCGTCACGCCGCCGGATCCGGACCTCGAGTGGAACGAGGAGCGCCAGCACTACGACTTCGGCACCATCGACTGGGACGAGTTCTGGCGCGTCATCGGCGGCAACGGCCCGTGCAACCGCGAACGACTCGCTGCACGGGTGAAGGCGTGGGAAGAGGGCGCGTGGGTGCGCGATGCGGCGATGGAATACGCGCGCAAGCAATCGGGTGAACTGAAGGAGGCCGCATGAGCGACGTGAAACAGGAATGGCCTCTTTGGGAAGTGTTCGTCCGCAGCAAGAGCGGGCTGGACCACAAGCATTGCGGCAGCCTGCATGCGGTGGACGGCAAGATGGCGATCCAGATGGCGCGCGACGTGTACACGCGGCGGCAGGAAGGCACCAGCGTCTGGGTGGTGCGCTCGGACCAGATCGTCGCCAGCGATCCCGGTGAAAAGGCCATGTACTTCGATCCGGCCGAGGACAAGGTCTACCGCCACCCCACCTTCTACGAGCTGCCCAAGGCCGTGGACCACATGTGAGCGCCGTCATGCAAGCATCGATCCAGGTGCGGCAGGACGCCGAGCTGCAGTACCTGCTGCGCATCGCCGACACGGCCCTGATCCTCGCGCAGCGCCTGGGCGAATGGTCGGGCCACGCGCCGGTGCTGGAAGAAGACATCGCCCTGTCGAACATGGCGCTGGACCTGGTCGGCCAGGCGCGCGCGCTGCTCACGCACGTCGGCAAGCTCGAAGGCGCCGGGCACGACGAGGACCAACTCGCCTTCCTGCGGGAAGAGCGCGACTACCGCAACGTCACGATCGCCGAATTGCCGCGCGGCGATTTCGCCGTGACCGTGCTGCGCAACGCCATCATGGCCACGTTCTTCAGGCTGCTGTGGACCCGGCTGGCCGCTTCGAGCGACACCGAAGTGGCCGCCATCGCCGGCAAGGCCGTGAAGGAGGCGCGCTATCACCAGCAGCATGCCGCCGACTGGGTCGTGCGCCTCGCGCAGGGCACGGACGAATCCCGCAAGCGCATGAAGCGGGCATTGGCAGACCTGTGGCGCTTCACCGCCGAACTGTTCGCCTCGGACGGCGTCGACCAGGAGGCGGCGGAGGCCGGGCTGGGGCCGCGCTGGAGCGAGCTGCAGGAGCCGTGGCGGGCGGACATGGAGCAGATCCTCGGCGAAGCAGGGCTGCAGGCACCCGCCGTCGTGCCCTTCCTCAGCACCGGCAAGACGGGCGTGCACAGCGAGCACATGGGATTCATCCTGGCCGAGATGCAGCACCTGCAACGCAGCTTTCCCGGAGGTGCGTGGTGAGCCGGGCCGAGCGCGCCTGGGAAGTCCTGGGCACGGTGCTCGACCCGGAAGTGCCGGCGCTGTCGGTGCGCGACCTGGGCATCGTGCGGGAAGTGATCGACCACGGCAATGAACTCGAGGTGGTGCTCACGCCGACGTACTCGGGCTGCCCGGCGACGGAGGCGATCGAGCACGACGTGCTGTCCGCGATCGAGCGCGAAGGTCTCGGCCCCGCCTACGCCACCCTGCGCCGCGCGCCTGCCTGGACCACCGACTGGATCACCGAAGACGGCAAGCGCAAGCTGACCGAGTACGGCATCGCGCCCCCTCACCTCGTCATTCCCGCGGAGGCGGGAACCCAGAGCTCCCGCATCCGCATCTTCGGCCGCAAGGCCGACACCGTGCGGTGCCCGCGTTGCGCGAGCCCCATGACCGAACGCCTCTCCGCCTTCGGCTCCACCGCTTGCAAGGCCATGTACCGTTGCCTGGCCTGCCGCGAACCCTTCGAGCACTTCAAGCCGATATGAGCGTGATCTTTCACCCTCTCAAGGTCCGTGCCGTGCAGCCCGACACGCAGGAGGCGGTGGTCGTCTCCTTCGAGGTGCCCGAGGACCTGCGGCCGGTGTTCGGCTTCACCCAGGGCCAGTACCTCACGCTGCGCAAGGAGATCGACGGCCAGGACCTGCGGCGCTCCTATTCGATCTGCGCGGGTGTCGACGACGGCGAGCTGCGGGTCGGCGTGCGCAAGGTGAAAGGCGGCGTCTTCTCCAACTGGATCAACGCCAACCTGAAGCCGGGCGACACGGTCCACGTGATGGCGCCGCAGGGACGCTTCTTCGTGCCGCTGGAGCCGGCGGCGCAACGGCACCATGTCGGCATCGCCGGCGGCAGCGGCATCACGCCCATCCTGTCGATCATGAAAACGGTGCTGGCCCGCGAGCCCCGCAGCCGCTTCAGCCTGGTGTACGGCAACCGCAGCCTGCGCTCCACGATGTTCAAGGAAGAACTCGAGGACCTCAAGGACAAGTACCTGACGCGGCTGGTGCTGCACCACGTGTTTTCCGACGAGCAGACGGATGCGCCCATCAACATGGGGCTGATGAACCGCGACAAGATCGGCGAGTTCCTGCGCACGCTGGTCCCCGCGGCCAGCGTCGACCATGCGTACATCTGCGGCCCGTTCCAGATGAACGACCAAGCCGAGGCCGCGCTGCTGGCCGCTGGTGTGCCGGAGGAGCGGATCCATATCGAGCGTTTCGGCGTGCCGCAGCAGGCTGCGGGGCAGGTCGGTGCGGTGGTGCACGAGGCGCAGCCGGGCGACGCCGTGCAGGCGCGCGTGGTGATCGTGCGCGACGGCCTGCAGCGAGAGATCCTGTTTTCACGCGATCAGCCCAGTATCCTCGACGCTGCTTCGGCGGCCGGGCTGGAGGTGCCGTTCTCCTGCACCTCGGGCGTCTGCGGCACCTGCCGGGCCAAGCTGATCGAAGGCAGCGTGCGCATGGAGCGCAACTTCGCCCTGGACAAGAAGGAAGTGGCCGCGGGCTTCGTGCTCACCTGCCAGGCGCACCCGACGACGGAGCGCGTGGTGCTCTCCTTCGACGAGCGCTGAAGGGGCTTCGATGGGACGCGGACGATCGGCGGGCTACGACGACCAGCGCGAGCTGATCCTCGACCGTGCGGCGGCCTTGTTCGCCCGCGGCGGCTATCCGGGCACGTCGATGAACCAGGTGGCCGAAGCGAGCGGCCTGTCCAAGGCCACGCTGTACCACTACTACCGCGACAAGTACGCGCTGCTGGTGAGCATCGCCGACAGCCATGTGTCGCGCCTGCAGCGCATCGTGCGCGAGGCGCTGGCCGAGGAGCAGCCGCCGGACGCGCGCATGCGCGAGCTGATCGCGCGGCTGGTGGAGGAGTACGCGGACGCGCAGCACGCGCACCGGGTCCTCACCGAAGACGTCAAGTTCCTGGAGGCGGAGGACCGGGAGCGCATCCTCGACAAGGAGCGCGAAGTGGTGCGCGGCTTCGCCCAGGTCGTGGCCGAGCTGCGCCCGGACCTGAAGCAGGCGGCGCTCAGCAAGCCCTTGACCATGCTGCTCTTCGGGATGATCAACTGGATGTTCACCTGGATGAAGCCCGAGGGCGCGCTCGATCACCAGGCGATGGCGCCGATCGTGTCCGACCTGTTCCTGGGCGGGCTGGCTGCCGTCCAGGCGCCCCAGCCGCTCGCCAGGCCGAGGCTGCGCGCCTGAGGCCCGGCGCGCGCAGCCAAGGCAATCGCGCGGCGGCCGAGTGTTGCCGTTCGTCGACGCTGCAGGAATTCTTGTGGACTCAGGGGCGGAGCTGGATCAGGATGGCATCCAGCGCATGGGAGGGCCAACGCCGTGGAGCACGATGAACAGTTGATGCTGAAGCTGAGGGTGATGGAAGCCGCTTGCGCGGAAAACCGCCAGGCATTCATCGAGGCGCTGCGCCGCGGTCACGACGTGTCGTCACTGATCTCCGAAGCGCGCAGCCTGGAGTCCGCGGTGGGCGAACTGGTCCGGGCATTGAGGGAGCGGCAGCTGGCTTCCGCCTGAGGGGCCAAGAGCCGCTTTGTGGCGCGACAACGGCACCGGCATCCGGAGTGTCTGCCGACGGTTCGTCGCCCTGTGTCGGGACCTGAAGCTCTTTAGCCAAGCCCTCGTTGCCGTCGACGGCAGCAAGTTCAAGGCGGTGAACGCACGCGACAAGAACTTCGCCGCAGGCAAGATCGACAAGCGCCAGCAGCAGATCGAAGAGAGCATTCACCAGTGCCCGGTGAAGGCGCAGTGCACGCCCCAGCTCGCATGGCGAATCACGCGATGGGAGCACGAAGCGGTCCTTGAAGCCACGCAACGTCGATTGGATCGCATGCAAGACGCCATGACCATCAGGCGCTGCACTGTGGCGCACGTGTTGGGCACGTTCAAGGGCTGGATGGGAACTACCCCCTTCCTGATGCGCCGGCTGCCAAACGTCAGCACCGAAATGAGCTCGACCGTGCTCGCCTTTCCGCCACTCTCTTACTCGGTCTCGGCACTGGCGCCGACGTTTCGTATGCCCGAAATGCGCTGTATCAACGCTGCGACTCGCGGCAGCTGCCCTGTACTCTGGCGCCGGCATCCTGTCCATCGCCCGAATCTAACGGCGGCTGCTGGACCATCCGAATGGCGGCGAGCAGCGCCTCCAGTCGACGATGGCGAAGCAGGTACGCGGTATTGCCCATGGTCGCTGCGAACGCGGCGGGGATGGGATTGACGCGGAACAGCGTGTCACCCAGCTGACGCAGCAACTCCTCTGGAGAATGCTCGTACGCACGTTCGTGGCGCCGGCCTGCGTGGGCCGTATGGAACTTGCGTTCGTATGAAAGGTCATCGAGTGACTCGCCAACCATGACTGCGGCCCACAACGCATACACATCGAAGTCGCAGGCGAAATTCATCATGTCGGTCGTGAACCCGCCCGGGGGGCGCACGTTCATCTCGAGCGCGACATACGAGCCGTCGGCACGCGCGAAGAATTCGAGGTGGAAGAAGCGCTGGCGAAGGGCGAACGCGGCAAGCGCCCGCCGGCCGACCTGCTCGAGCGTCGGCGGAATGCTGCGAAGCGAGTAATAAAACCCGTCGAGAGCGCCAGCTCTCAGCTCCATGATTCCTCTGTCGTAGGCATGGGACGTGCAGAAGACCACCCGTCCTGCCCGGTCCACCAGGCCATCGAAGGTCACGATGGTGCCTTCGATGAAGGGCTGCACGATGTGCCCGTGGAGGGGCGCAAGGAGCGCAGCCTCGAGCTCGGCATCCGTCGATACCCGGAAGGTGGACATGGCTCCCGAACCGCTGTCCGGCTTGAACACGAGCGGAAAGCCGTGCTTCGCGGCGAAGTCCTTCACGGCCTCTGGCGACACGCAGCGGATGCCCGGCGGGAAGGGCACGCCAGCCTTCCCGAAGGTCTCGGCCATGGCCAGCTTGCTGCGAAGGCGCCTCACCTCCTGGGCCGTGAGGCCTTCGATGCCGAGGTCGCCGCGCAGGCGCCCCTCGACCTCGAGCCAGTGCTCCCCGTTCGATTCCACGAAATCGATCGGGCCGTGCCTGGCGATCATCGAGGTGACGACGCCGAGCAAGACTTCGTACTCACCCATGCGGGGCTCGAACACATAATGTTCGAGCGCATGGCGCGCTTCGGGCGCAAGGTCGCTCTCCGGCATATCGCCCACGGCAAGTACGCTTGCGCCACGAGAGTGCGCGGCCACGCAGAACAAATGAGAATTTGGTGGAAAGCCCGGCGAGAGGTAAAGAATCCTCACTTCTTCTATCCTCGCCTCAGCAGCCAGCCGATGCCATTCCACATCCGAAACGGAGATTCATCCGCGCGGATGACCTGCAGCTCCACGCCGTGGGCATGCGCGAGCACCTCGTCATTGGCGTCCTCGCGAGACCGCCCATAAGCGTAGTTGAAGAGAACGAAGTCGCCCTCCGGCCGCAGCACACGCCGGACCTCCCGGAAGTGGCGCTCGACCAGCGCCTGTCCGGAAAGCACCAGGTACGGAAACGTGTCGACGCTGTACACGAGGTCCATCGACGCTGAACCGAACTCCGAGAGATCCCGGCCCGTCGTCAGCTGCACGCTCGCATTCGAACAGCCTTCGAGCCGCCGCGTGGCCGCCGCGATCATCCCCGACGAGACATCCGTTCCGACCACGGAGCGCACGCGTGAGCACAAGGGGACCATCAGACGTCCGATGCCGCACCCGATCTCCAGGGCATCCCGACGCGGTCCGAGGACCCCCCAGTCTTCCAGCACGCCGATCACCTCGTCTGTTGCAGCCGCGAGAAGCTCGGCACTTCCAAGGGAGTAGAGGGCGACGCTCGATTCCTCGCTCTGCGCCACGGACGCGTCGAAGAGCTTTCGCGACCTCGCGATTCCCTCCTCCGCGTCCCCGGCGACTTCCGGGGCATCGAGACGTTGGCGGATCATCCTGACGATGGTGCGGCAGCCGGCCTCGTTCTCGGCGAGGTGCCCCGCGAGCTCGCGCAACCTGGCCGGTTCCCCGGCCAGCATCGGCAGGGCGCGGGCAATCGCCGCCGTGTCCTCCGTGAGCTGGACGAGCTCCATCACGACCATCGACGCCGAGGCCTCGGATCGCAGATAGCGGTCGACGATGCGCTGGATGTCTGCCGCCGGGATGTCCATGGGTGCCCTGTTCAGGCTGCCCGGCATTGCTCGAGGGCGACCTTCATCGCGCCGCGCGCGTGCTCGAGCGTCGTGTCGATGTCGGCCGCCTGATGGGCGTAGCTGATGAACCACATATGACGAGGGTGCATGAGCACGCCGCGCACCAGCATCGCCTCGAAGAACGCTGTTCGCAGCGCGCCGTTGGTCTCGGGATTCGGAGCGTTGAACTTCAGGAAAGGCATCGGCGGGAAGGGTTCACCGAAGCTCACCGCCGGCACGTCGAGCTCGCGAACGATGGCGTTCAGACCGTCGATGAGCCGCTCGCCGAGCGCCCAGACGTGGTCGGCGACGCCACGTTCTTCGACGATGCGCAGGGTGGTGAGCGCGGCGGCCATGGCCGCGGTGTCACCGTGGTAGGTCGCCGAGAGGTGCATCCCCGCGGCGCTGCTCATCACGTCGCGCCGGCCCACCACTGCCGCGACGGGCCAGCCGTTGCTCAGCCCCTTGCTGACCGTGGTGAGGTCGGGCTTCAGTCCGAGTCGGGCCTGCACGGACCCGGGTGCCGTACGAAACGCCGTCTTGACCTCATCGAGGACGAAGAGCGCCCCATGGCGATGCGTTGTGTCTTGAATGGCCTGAAACACCTCGCGCGTCGGCGGCAACACCATCTCGGGCGCCAGGATGACTGCCGCGATCTCGCCGGGGTGCGCGCCGAAGAGGGCCTCGAGCGAGTGCGGGTCGTTGCTGTCGAACTCGAGAACCTGCGCGTCGAGGCCGGCGGGAACCGAAGGGTCGAGCGGCAAGGACCAGTCGTGCCAGCCGTGGTACCCGGCGCGCGCGACACGGCGGCGGCCGGTGGCGCGCCGCGCGATGCGGAGCGCAGCGGTCGTTGCTTCGCTCCCCGTCTTCAGCAGCACGGCCATGTCGGCGCTGGCGAACCGCTCGATCAGAGCCTCGGCGAAGAGCACGTGCTGGGGCCGGTTCATCGAGAGCAGCGAGCCCTGCTCGAGCTCCTTGCGCGCGGCCGCGTCGACCTCGGGATCCGCGTAGCCGAGGAGGAACGCCCCGAAGGCCATCAGGTAGTCAATGTACTCGTGCCCGTCGACGTCGGTGATCCGGCAGCCGCGGCCGCGCTCGAAGTACATCGGGGAGCGCGCGTGCGTCGTGAGCGCCTGCCCGGACAGGTGGTGGGAGCCCGGAATGACGCGCTCGGCCCGCGCCAGCCACTTGCGGGACGACGTGTAGCGCTCTTCAGTCATGTCTTCGCCAATGCTACTACCAGCAGCCGGCGTTTGCACCCAATCTGCTTCCTCTCTAGATGTTGAGTTGCAGTAGGTTGTTCCCGGCGGGCGGGAAGCTGGAGGCTTGTAGCCACGAGCGAAGTGAGGCCTGCGGGCGTTGAAGTAAGCGCCAGGAACGCGGGCAACCAAACCTGTGCGCTCGGTGCTGCTCACACCGACGCTTACATCAATCTTCGTTTAGAAGTCGGTAGGCGCCGTGAAGGCTTCTGTTCATTGGTGCGGCTGGCGGGGATCGAACCCACGACCCTTGGCTTCGGAGGCCAATACTCTATCCACTGAGCTACAGCCG
>JAQGMY010000009.1 GCA_028292105.1 Ramlibacter sp. | reverse complement strand
CGGCTGCCGAGTTCGACGTCGGCGATGCGAAAACCCATGGTCAACCTCCGGTGATCGGCTGGAAGGTGAACACGGCGTCCCCTTCCCTGAGTTGCAAGGTGGCGCGCGCCGTGCGCGGCACGAAGTCGCCGTTGACGGCGGTGGCGACGGCCTGCGGCGGCTGGCCGATGGCGGCCACGAGCTCCGCGAGGGTGGTGCTGTCCTCGACGCTGTGCGGCGCGCCGTTGATCGTGATCTGCTGGGTCATGGGTCGATTTCCTGCAGTGCCTGTTCCACCAGGGCCGGCGCGATCAGCCAGCCGTGGCGAAACAGTCCGTTGATGCGGGTGAGGCCGGCGCCGTGCTCGACGCGCGGCAGGTTGTCGGGCAGGGCCGGGCGCAGGTTGCTCTCGCTGTGCACGATGCGCGCCTCGGCGAGTTCGGGGATCACGCTGTGCGCGGCGGCCAGCAGTTCGACCGTGCTGCGCAGGGAGACCGGCGAGCGGTCCTCGCTTTCGATCTCGCTGGCGCCCACCACCACGATGTCCGGCGCGCGCGGCACCAGGTACACGCGATGGCGGGGATGCAGCAGCCGCAGCGGCCGCGTGAGCGAGAGCCCGCGCGCCTGCAGCCAGAAGATCTCGCCGCGCACGCCACGCACCGGCAGTTGCGGGCGCGCGCCGGTGCCGCGCACGTCGAACACGTGGTCGAAACGGAGTGCCCCGTGGTCGGTGCGCAGCATGCCCGGGGACACTTCATCCACCCGGGCGTTCCAGTGCCAGTGGCTGCCTTCCGCACCCGCATGCAGCGCCTGCATGGCCTGCACGCAATGGATGCGTCCTTCATGCGGCAACAGCCAGGCATGCGCGGGGCCTTGCACCGCGGGCTCCAGCTCCTCGAGTTGCGTGCCAGCGAGAAGCTTGGGCCCGACAGCGGGGCCGTCATTGCCGCCCGCCGCCGGCGCGGAGGTCAGGCTGCGGCGGGAATCCAGCGCGCCCATCTTCTTGTCGAGCAAATCCACGGTCCTCCGCGCGGCCCCCTCATCGCCGCGATGCGCCAGCAGCAAGCTGCCATCGAACGCGTACTCCACCGGCTGGGGCAGCCGTGCCAGGATCTGCGGCCACAACTCCAGCGTCCGCAGGCCCAGCCTGAACACGTTCTCGTCGGCGCACTCCAGCTCCGCCACCGGGCTCAGCATGCCGGCCGCGGTCCAGCCGGCAGCCCCGCGTGCCTGCGCATCCGGCGCCGGGTCGAAGACATGCACTTCGTGCCCGCGCTCGCGCAGCCGCAACGCCAGCAGGCGACCGAGCAGGCCAGCGCCGGCAACACCGACCTTCATGGCAGCGCGTCGGCGCAGAGAGTGGGGAGAGAAAAATGCATGCGGCCGTCCCTTCGTCTACAACTTGGCTCCAGGGAGGGCGCGACCGGGCCGGTGGCCGAATCGTCAGCTCTTCTTACGCCGGTACGAACCGGTTCAAGTTCACGGGTTTGGTGTTGCCATCTCAGCGAAGGCGGCTTGCGGCCGCTCGCACCCCGGAGCGAAAGGGCAGTATAGCGGCGCGGCCCCGGGTCAGGCGCGGCCTGGGACCTTCGGGCGGGCCGCGGCCACCTTGTGCAGCAGCTCCGCCAGGATTGCCTGCTCGCCCGGCGTGAGCGGCAGCGTCGCGCTCTCCGCCTGCACGATCTTCTGCGTGGCCTTGCGCACCAGCTCCGCGCCCTTGGCCGTCACGTGCAGCACGTGCGCGCGGCGATCTTCTTCGCTCGCCTCGCGGGCGACGAGGCCCTTGGCTTCCAGCCGGTCGACCATGGTGGAAATGTTGGGCGGCGTGACGGACAGCGCGCGGGCCAGCCGCACCAGCGAGCCGCCGGGGTTTTCCGCGATGAGCGTCAGCACGGTGTATTCCACCGGCCGCAGGTTGAACGGCTTGCCGACGACGTCGAAGAACACCGCGTCGGTGACGATCGTCGCCTGCGCCAGCTGGTAGCCCAGCACCCTCTGCAAGCCGGCTTCGTCGAGCCGGCCGGCCGGCGTCATGTCACTGCGGGTGGTGCGTCGTGCGGTCATCGCGGCGATTGTGCCGAAGCCGCGGATGGTTCGGATGCCACAGCTTTTATTCCATGTCGGCCGGCGGCGGCACAGGGTATCTCCGCATGGGTCATTCGCAAGTAGTTAAGTAACTTAACGGTATTGCGAAACCAGAGGTGGCGCCGCCGCGCCCCGGAAAACCAGGAGATCCCCATGCTTCACAGAACCGGCCGTTGGGCACTCGCCGCGGTCGCCGCCACCGCGGCCCTCAGTGCCTGCGGAGGCAGCGACGACGACAGCACGCCGCAGCTGGCTGCGGCCACCGGCGCCGCGTTGAGCTCGTGCACCGACCTCGTCACGCGCATCGCGTTCCCCAACACCACCGTCACCGCTGCCAGCGCTGTCGCCGCCGGCACCGTCACCGTCGGCGGCAGTCCGGCCCCGGCCCACTGCCTGGTGCAGGGTCGGATGTTCCCGCGCACCAGCCCGGTGGACGGCAAGAGCTATGCGATCGGCTTCGAGATGCGCCTGCCGAACGCCTGGAACGGCCGCTTCTACTACCAGGGCAACGGCGGCATCGACGGCAGCGTCGTCACCGCGACGGGACCCGTGAACGGCGGCGGAGCCACCACCAGCGCGCTGCACATGGGCTTCGCCGTGATCAGCTCGGACGCGGGCCACGCCGCGTCGCTGGGCCCCACGTTCGGCATCGATCCGCAGGCGCGCCTGGACTACGGCTACCAGGCCGCCGCCAAGCTCACGCCGATGGCCAAGAACGTGATCCAGACGGCGTATGGCAAGGGGCCGGACCGCTCCTATTTCGGCGGCTGCTCCAACGGCGGGCGCCACACCATGGTGGCGGCATCGCGGCTGTCCGACCAGTACGACGGCTTCCTGGTCGGTGACCCGGGCTTCCGCCTGCCGCTGGCCGCCATTGCCAACATGAAGGGCGCCCAGGTGTATGCGTCGCTGGCCACCGACCCGGCCGACATAGGCACCGGCTTCACCGCGGCGGAACGCACCACTGTCTCCAAGGCCGTGCTCGCCAGGTGCGACGCGCTCGACGGCGCCACGGACGGCATGGTGCAGGACGGCGTTGCCTGCCAGGCCGCTTTCGACCTGCAGCGTGACGTGCCGACCTGCACCGGCGCGCGCGACGGCACTTGCCTCACCGCGGCGCAGAAGACGGGCATCGCCGGCTTGTTCGCCGGCGCCACGACCAGCAGCGGCAGCAGCTTCTATTCGAGCTTCCCGTACGACGCCGGTCTGGGCACCGCGGGCTGGGCCGTCTGGAAGTACTCCAATTCGCTGCAGCTCGATCCGGGCGCGGTCGGCATGATCTGGCAGGTGCCGCCGGAAGACCCGGCCACCTTCAACGGCCGCAATTTCGCGCTGACCGGCAACATCGACACCATGCTGGCGAAGATCAATGCCAGCAACACCACGTACACCGAGAACGCGCTGTCGTTCATGACCCCGCCGAACGCCACCGACCTCACGCGGGTGAAGGACCGCGGCGGCAAGGTGATGGTCTATCACGGCACCAGCGACCCGATCTTCTCCAGCGACGACACCCTGAACTGGTACAAGGGCGTGATCTCCGTGAGCGGCAATGCGCGCAACTTCGCCCGCTACTACCCGGTGCCCGGCATGAACCATTGCTCGGGCGGTCCCGCCACCGACCAATTCGACATGCTGACGCCGCTGGTGAACTGGGTCGAAAAGGGCGCCGCGCCGGATGCCGTGATCGCCACTGCACGTGGCCCGGGCAATGCGGCTGCGGTCAACGCGGACGTGCCCGCCACCTGGGCGCCGAACCGCACCCGCCCGCTGTGCGCATGGCCCGCCGTCGCCAGGTACAAGGGCAGCGGCAGCCTGGAATCGGCCGAGAGTTTCGCCTGCCAGTGAGGTTCGGGTCAGCCACGCTCCTACAGCAGCGCTGGCCCTGGCTCTGCCGCAAACCATGCGGCAGAGCCGATCCGCCACGGTTGAGCAGTTCATGGAGCCATCGGCTGCGCGGTGGCGTTCGTCCTACTTTTCTGTCCGTGCGTGGATGACGCGACCCGACGTGCTCGCCGCACTCCTGTGGCATCCATGCCGACCTAATGTGATGTTGTGCCGGGACGCCGGCGCACCCCTCCCACCACATGAAGGAAGACAGCATGAACAAGATGACTCTCTCTGCCCTGGCCGCCGCGGCCGCCCTGGCATTCGGTAGCGCCGCGATGGCGCAAGGCGCGGGCGCCGGCGCCGGCGGCACTGGCTCCGGCGCGGC
>JAQGMY010000483.1 GCA_028292105.1 Ramlibacter sp. | reverse complement strand
ACCTCGTCGTAGCGGCCGCCCCGCACCAGCGCGTCGCTGGCACCGGGGGTGTAGATGCCGAAGCGCACGCCGCTGTAGTACGCGTAGCCGCGCAGGTCCGACAGGTCGAAGCGCATGCGGGCGCCCTCGACATGGCCGGCCAGCCAGCGCAGGTTGTCCAGTGCCGCCCGGATCGGCGGCGTGCCGGGCAAGGCCTTGGCGGCCTCGGCCAGCACCTTGTCGTCGCCGTACAGGCTGATCAGCGCGTGCAGCCCCTTCCGCGTGGCGGGCGCCAGGGTCCTGGTGAGGTCGGCGAGCTCGGAGGAATCCTTGGCGGCGAGCGCCGCATGGACCCGGCCGAGGCCGGCGGCATCCAGCCCCGTGCCCACCAGCAGCTCGCGCACGATGCGTGCGTCCGCCATGTCCACGGTGAGCGGCGCGACCTTGGTCGCCTTGAGGCAGTCGAGCGCCAGCAGCAGCGCCTCGAGGTCGGCTTCCAGGCCGCTGTGGCCGTAGATCTCGGCGCCGAACTGCAGCGGCTCGCGCGTGGCGTGCGGGCGATCGGGACGGGTGTGCAGGACCGGGCCGCAGTAGCAAAGGCGCGTGACCCCGCGGCGATTGAGCAGGTGGGCGTCGATGCGGGCGACCTGCGGCGTGGTGTCGGCGCGCAGGCCCAGCATGCGGCCGGACAGCTGGTCGACCAGCTTGAAGGTCTGCAGCCCGAGCGCTTCGCCGGTGCCCGTGAGCAGGGACTCCAGGTGTTCCAGCAGGGGCGGCATCACCAGCTCGTAGCCATAGGCACGGGCGGTGTCCAGCAGTTCGCGGCGCAATTCTTCGATATGCCGCGCCTCGGAAGGCAACACATCGGAGATGTGATCCGGCAGGACCCAGGCGGACATGGAAAACAGTGGGCTGTTAAAAACGTGATTCTACCGGGGCGGGATGGAACGGCTGAGGTGGCGAGGGGAGATGGTGCGCAAGCGGAGCTTGCACACCCTGCGAAGCGGCTCGGGATCGGGGTGCAAGCTCCGCTTGCGCACCACCCCGGTCTCAAACCCTCAGTGCATCCACCACAAGGTGCCCACCCCGATCAGGATGCTGGTGAGGCCGTAGAAGCGCAGCTGGCCGTCACTCAGCTGCATCAGCTTGAGGAAGGTCTGGCGCCAGCCGTTCGGCGCCAGGAAGGGGAACAGCCCCTCGAACACCAGCACCAGCGCGAGCGACGACCAGAACAGCTCGCTGTCCACGCGCTTAGCGGCGCGGGCCTGCGGGCGCGGCGGCCCCGCCGCCGGAGCCGCCGTTGCGGAAGGTGCGGAAGAACTCGGTGCCGTTCGGGTCCACCACCATCACGTCGCTCTTCTTGTTGAAGCTGGCCTTGTAGGCTTCCAGGCTGCGCTGGAACTGCGCGAACTGCGGATCGCGGCCGAAAGCCTCGGAGTACAGCGCCGCGGCTTGCGCGTCGCCCTCGCCCTTGATCTTCTGCGCGTCGCGGTAGGCGTTGGCGATGGTCACTTCGCGCTGGCGGTCGGCGTCGGCGCGGATCTTCTCGCCCTCGGCAGCGCCGGTGGAGCGCAGTTCGTTGGCGACCCGCTTGCGTTCGGCTTCCATGCGGCGATAGACGGATTCGGTGATCGCTTCCACGTAGTCGGCGCGCGTGATCCGCACGTCCACCACGTCGATGCCCCAGGGCTTGGCGCCCTTCACCACTTCCTGCACTTCGCGCTTGACGTCGGCCATCAGCTGCTCGCGCTTGGACGACAGCAGCTCGCGCACCGTGAAGCGGTTGACCTCTTCCTGGAACGCGTTGCGAACCACGCGATTGAGCTGGTTGTTGCCCGCGGCTTCGTCGAGGCCGACGTTGCGGATGTAGGCCAGCGGATCGGTGATGCGCCAGCGCACGTACCAGTCGATCACGACGCGCTGCTTTTCGGCGGTGAGCATGGGCTCGGTGTCGACGCTGTCCAGCGTCAGCAGGCGCTTGTCGATGTAGCTCACGTTCTGCAGCGGCGGCGGCAGCTTGAACTTGAGACCCGGCTCGCTGATGACTTCCTTGACCTGGCCGAGCGAATAGACCACGCCGAACTGGCGCTGGTCGACCACGAACAGCATCGAGCTCAGGAGCGCCAGCAGCACCAGCAGCGAGGTGACGATCAGTCCGATTCTGTTCATGCCAGCCTCCGGCGCGTCGCCTCGGGGAGGCCGGGAGCCCCCTCGGGCGGCAGGGAACGAATGTGAGCGTGGGAGTGCATGTCTAGCGGCTTTCGCGGTCGCGGCTGCGGCCGTTGTCGCGGGTGCGGGGGTCGACCGGGGAAGAGGGAGCTGCGGCCGGCGGCGCCGCGGCCGACGGGGCCGCAGCAGCGGGTTCCGCCGGCGCAGCAGCAGCGCCGCCGGTGGCGACCTGCTGCATGATCTTGTCGAGCGGCAGGAACAGCATGTTGCCGCCCTGGCGCGACTCCACCAGCACCTTGGTCACGTTGCCGTAGATCTGCTGCATGGATTCGATGTAGAGCCGGTCGCGCGTGACCTGCGGCGCCTTCTGGTATTCGGCCAGCAGCAGCTTGAAGCGCTGCCCGTCGCCTTCGGCCTGCGCCGTCAGCCGGGCCTTGTAGCCTTCGGCCTCCTGCGCCAGCCGCGAGGCCGCGCCGGTGGCACGCGGGATCACGTCGTTGGCATAGGCCTGCGCCTCGTTCTTGGCGCGTTCTCGTTCCTGGGCGGCGCGCAGCACGTCGTCGAACGCTGCCTGCACCTGCTCCGGCGGTCGCACCCCGCCCTGCTGCAGGTTGATGCCGACGACTTCGGCGCCGATCTTGTAGCGGTCGAGGATCACCTGCATCAGCGCGCGCACCCGCGGGCCGATCTGGTCGCGCTCTTCGGCCAGCGCCGTGTCCATGCGCATCTTGCCGACGACTTCGCGCACCGCCGTTTCGGCGGCCTGCACCACGGCCTCCTGCGGGTTCTTGCTTTCGAACAGCCAGGCGCGGGCATCGTTCAACCGGTACTGGATGCTCATCTTGATCTCGACGATGTTCTCGTCCTCGGTGAGCATCGCCGACTCCTTCAGGCCCGTGGCCCTGATGACGGTGTCGCGGCCGACGTCGACCGATCGGATCTGGGTGACGTTGACGATCTCGTGCCGCTCGATGGGGTATGGCAGCCGCCAGTTGAAGCCCGCACCCACGGTGGAGCTGTAGCGGCCGAAGCGGGTGATGACGGCCTGCTGGCCTTCCTGCACGATGAAGATGCCGGTGCCCATCCAGATGATGATCACCACCAGGGCGATCAGGCCGGCGCCGACACCGGCGCTCTTCATGTCGGGCTGGAAGTTGCCGTTGCCGCCGCCGCCGAAACCGCCGCCACGGCGGCCACCGAACAGGCCCCCGAGCTTGCGGTTGAAGTCGCGCCACAGCTCGTCGAGGTCGGGGGGGCCCTGGTTGGGCCCCTTGCCTTCCGGCTTCTGGCCCTCGTTCTTGTCGTCACCACGCCCCCAGCGGGGATCGTTCAGGTTGAACATGCCCCGGATGCGGTGTCTCAGCCCGGCAAAGCCCGGGCTGCGAAAAGGAAGATTCATGCGTTCGGATCGGTTGGAAGTCGGCAGCCGCATTGTGCCCAAGAAGGATTAGGTCAGGATGAGGTCGCGTCGGCGGGAGTCGCCGGCGAGGCGGCGACGACCAGGCGCGTCAGCTCGGCCCGCAGTTCGGGCAGGCCCGCGCCGGTGCGGCTGCTGACGAAGACGCGCGGCAACTGCACGCCCTCGAGTTCGAAATGGTCGACCAGCTGCCGCGGCTGCTGGGCGGGTTCCAGCGCGTCCGTCTTGTTGAAGACGATCAGCTGCTGCACCTCGGCGGCGCCGATCTCCTCGAGCACCCGTTGCACTTCGGCGATCTGCTCGAGGTGGTGCGGATTGGCGGCGTCGACCACGTGCAGCAGCAGGTCGGCATCGGCCGCCTCCTGCAGGGTCGCGCGGAAGGCGTCGATCAGCCCGTGCGGCAGGTCGCGAATGAAACCCACGGTGTCCGACAGCGACACCGAGCGGCCGGTGGCGCCCGTGGTGCTTTCCGCGTCGGCCAGGTACAGCTGGCGGGTGGTGGTGTCGAGGGTGGCGAACAGCTGGTTGGCCGCATAGGCGCGGGCCTTCACCAGGGCGTTGAACAACGTCGACTTGCCGGCGTTGGTGTAGCCGACCAGCGAAATGTTGAAGGTCTCGCGGCGCTCGCGCTGGCGGCGCTGCGTGGCGCGCTGCTTTTTCACCTTGACCAGGCGCTCGCGCGTGCGCTTGATGGAGTCGTCGATCATCCGACGGTCCAGTTCGATCTGCTTTTCACCCGGGCCGCCGCGGACACCGGCGCCGCCGGTCTGGCGCTCCAGGTGGGACCAGCGACGCACCAGGCGCGTGCTCAGGTACTGCAGGCGGGCGAGCTCGACCTGCAGCTTGCCTTCGTGGCTGCGCGCCCGCTGGGCGAAGATCTCGAGGATCAGCATGGTCCGGTCGTTGACCGGCATGTCCATGTGGCGCTCGAGGTTGCGTTGCTGCGCCGGGCTGAGCGACTGGTCGAACAGGATCTCGCTGGCGCCGGTCTCTTCGGCCAGCGCCTTGATCTCGTCGGCCTTGCCTTTGCCGACGAAGAGCGCGGCGTCGGGTGCCTTGCGCTTGCAGGCGACGCGGGCGACGGGTTCCATGCCGGCGGTCTGGGCGAGCAGGCCCAGTTCCTCGAGTTCGGCGTCGAAATTGGGCAGGCCCAGATCCACCCCCACCAGGATGGTGGCGGCGGCCGGGCGTTCGGGCATTGCAGTCAAACGGTCAACCAGAAGGGGACTACGCCGCCGGGAAGGCAGCGCGGGCACGGCGGGCGCTTCAGGGCGCGGGGCTTTCCCCGTTTTCAGCGGGCGAGAAGTTCACTGCCCGGCCGGGGACGATGGTGGAGATGGCGTGCTTGTAGACCATCTGCGTGACCGTGTTGCGCAGCAGGACGACGTATTGATCGAAGGACTCGATCTGTCCCTGCAGCTTGATGCCGTTGACGAGGTAGATCGACACCGGCACGTGCTCGCGACGCAGCGTGTTCAGGAAGGGGTCTTGTAGCAGCTGCCCTTTGTTGCTCACGATATTCTCCGTGTTCTGAATTTGTTGGAGTTTGCACATTACCACAGCCAAAGGGCGTGGCGGGCTGCCTCGAGTAGCCCATCTGCAGCCTTTCGAACGGAATTCAAGACCGCCGGGCCGCGAAAGCGCCGCTGCGCCCGGGAGGGTCAGTCGTCCTTGTCCGTGTACGGATTCTTGGAGGTGCGCATCTCGATGCGCATCGGCGTGCCGACCAGGTTGAATTCCTTGCGCACGCGGCCTTCGAGGAAGCGCTTGTACGCGTCCGTGACGTGCTCCAGCGAATTGCCGTGCACCACCACCACCGGCGGGTTCATGCCGCCCTGGTGGGCGTAGCGCAGCTTCGGTCGGAACATGCCGGAGCGCTTGGGCGACTGGAACTGCACCGCATCCTGCACCAGCCGCGTCAGCACCGGTGTCGTCATCTTGGCGAAGGCCGACTTGTACGCCTGGGTGATGGAGCCCCACAGGGGCCCTATCCCCTGCCGCTTCGTGGCCGAGATGAAGTGCAGCTCGGCGAACTTCAGGAACGGCAGCCGCTGCTCGATCTGGCGGCGCACCAGTTCGCGGTTGTACTCGTCGATGGCATCCCACTTGTTGAGGGCCAGCACGACCGCGCGCCCGCTCTCCAGGATGTAGCCGGCGATGTGCGCGTCCTGGTCGGTCACGCCCTGCGTCGCGTCCAGCAGCAGCAGCACGACGTTGGCCGATTCGATCGCCTGCAGCGTCTTCACGACCGAGAACTTCTCGATCGCCTCGAAGACCTTGCCCTTGCGGCGCAGGCCGGCGGTGTCGATCAGCTCGAACTTCTGGCCGTTGCGCTCGAACGGCACCGAGATGGCGTCCCGCGTGGTGCCCGGCAGGTCGAAAGCCACCAGCCGCTCTTCGCCCAGCCAGGCGTTGATCAGCGTCGACTTGCCGACGTTGGGGCGCCCCGCCACCGCCAGCTTGACGATGCCGGTCTGCTGCTCCTCGGCCGAGTCCGCGTCTTCCGGGATGTTGAGCGGCTCGAAGGCCGCTTCCACCATGCTGCGGATGCCCTGACCGTGGGCCGCCGAGACGCCGTGCACCTCGCCCAGCCCGAGCTCGTAGAACTCGGCCAGCTGCGGGCCTTCGAGCATGCCTTCGGCCTTGTTGGCCGCCAGCAGCGTCGGCTTGCCGAGCCGGCGCAGGTAGTTGGCGATGTCGTGGTCCTGCCCGGTGACGCCTTCGCGCGAATCGACGACGAACACCACCACGTCAGCCTCGGCCACCGCCTGCTGGGTCTGCTTGGCCATCTCCTTGTAGATGCCCGATTCGGCCGACGGCTCGAAGCCGCCGGTGTCGATCACGATGAACTCGTAGCGGCCCTGCGTGGCGTTGCCGTAGTGGCGGTCGCGCGTCAGGCCCGCGAAGTCGGCCACGATGGCGTCGCGCGACTTGGTCAGCCGGTTGAACAGCGTCGACTTCCCGACGTTGGGTCGGCCCACCAGGGCCATCACCGGCTTCATCTCTGACTTTCTTTATTGAGGCGCGAAGGCGAAGATCCCGCCATTGCGCGTGACCACCACCAGCGTGTCGCCGACGGCGACCGGTGCCGCCACGATGGCCGAGCCATCGGTGGCCACCCGATTGAGCAGCGTGCCGTCGGTGCGCGACAGCATGTGCACGAAGCCGAAGCTGTCGCCGACGATGACCGAGCGGCCCAGCGCCAGCGGCGATCCGAGGCCGCGGTGCAGCAGCCGGTCGGTCGTCCAGGCGCGTTCGCCATTGTCGCGTTTCCAGGCGACGACGCGGCCGTCGTTCTCGGCGCCGAACACGTTGCTGGCGTCGCCGTGCACGCCGTCCGAGCCGTTGGCGCGCTGGGTCCAGGCGACGGTGCCGCGAGCCGCGTCGACGCAGCCCACGGCGGCCTGGAAGGCCCGGGCGCAGACCGAGTCGCCGACCCGGCTGACGCGGCCGACCAGGTCGACCAGCCGTTCGATGTCGTTGATGCCGCGGGCGCTGGCGATCGGCGCTTCCCAGCGGACGCTGCCATTGATCGGGTTCAGCCCGGCCAGCCGGCCGCCCTGCCCCACCACCAGCGTGTCGCCCACGGCCAGCATCACGCCGGACTGGCGCAGCACCAGCGGATCGCCCGGGCGCTGCTGCGACCACAGGCGGCGACCGGTGGCGCCGTCGAAGGCAGTGACGGCGCGGTCGCCGCCGAGCACGAAGACCCGGGCGCCCGCCACCAGCGGTGCGGTGTATGAAAGCGCGCCCAGCTTCTGCCGCCAGGCTTCCTTGCCGTTGGCGAAGGCGACCAGCTCGTTGCGGCGGGTGACCACGGCGGCGGTCGTGCCGTCGCTGCCGACACCGGCAGCCAGCGGCGCACCGGCGCTGGCGCGCCAGAGTTCGCGGCCGCTGCTGGCGTCGATGGCCATCACCGCGCCGTCGCCGGAAGCGAGGGTGGCGATGTTGCCGTTGACGGCCACGACCAGGGGGAAGTCCACCGCCCCGACCTTGGCGGTCCAGGCCTGGCGAACGGCCAGCAGGTTGGGATTGGGCTGCAGTTCGGCCGGCTTCGGCTTTTCGGCCGCGGAGGACAGGAAAGGCATCGACGGCAGCATCGAGCAGCCGGCGAGCAGCGAGGCAGCAGCAGCGACCATCGCCGCGCGCTTGAAGTTCTGGAGATTCATGCGGATGCGGCTCATGACTTGGCGGTGGGCCCGGACTTGAGGCTCTGCACGTCGACGCCGAGCGCCGTCAGCTTGACTTCCACCAGCATGCGGTACTCCGACTCGGGGCCGAAGGCCTGCCAGGCCTTGGCGTACTCGGTCTTGGCCTCGTTCTTCTTGCCCTGCAGGTTGTAGATGTCACCGCGGCGGTCGGCCGCCAGCGCCTCGAATTCCCTGGGCATGCCGGACGAGAGCTGCTTGAGCGCCTCGTCGTAGTTCTTGGCATCGACCAGCATGCCGGCCAGGCGCAGGCGCGCAATGGCCTTGAGGCCGTCGTCGCCCGCATCGTTGGCCACCCACTGCAGCGCGGCGCGCGCGGCGTCCGGGTTGCCCTTCTCGGCCAGCGTGCGCGCGGCCAGCAGCCCGGCCTGCTGCGCGTAGCTGGTGCGGCCGAACTTGTCCTTGATGTCCTTGAAGGCCTGCTCCACCCGCGCGGCGTCGCCGCCCGCGGCGGCGCGCTCCACTTCGTCGTACAGCACCGACGCCTGCACGGCCTGGTGCCGCTGCCAGTACTGCCAGCCGTTCCAGGCGGCAAAGCCGCCGAACACGACGATGAGGAACCAGGTGATGGCATTGCCATACTTGGTCCAGAAGTGCTTCAGCTCGTCGAGCTGTTCCTGTTCTTCGAGGTCTAGGTGTCTTGCCATTGTGCTGCCCGGTTTGGGCGCGATTGTAGTTATCTTAGGGAGGCGGCCCAGCCGGCGACATCGTCGAGCGGCTGCAGGACCTGCGCGGCCGCGGCGTCGCGCAGCGGCTTGACCGTCACCTGGCCTTGCGCCAGTTCGTCCGGGCCGAAGACCAGGGCGTACGCGGCGCCGCTGCCGTCGGCCTTCTTGAACTGCGACTTCATGCTGCCGGGCCCGTCGGCGCCGCCGGCATGCTGGACGACGCGAACGCCCGCGGCGCGCAGCGCTTCCAGGGTCGAGACGACCCGCGGCAGCGCGACGCCGGCCGGCACGATCGCGTAGGCATGGGGAGCCGCGGACGGGATCGGCACCTTCAGCTCCTGCAGCAGCAGCAGCAGCCGTTCGATG
>JAQGMY010000464.1 GCA_028292105.1 Ramlibacter sp. | reverse complement strand
GAGTTGCGCCGCGTCGCGCAGGGTGAGGGCGGGCTCGGTGGTCGCGGTGGCGACCGAAGCGCTGGCCGTTGCGGCATTGGGAGCGAGTGTCTGGGCGGGAGCGGTGCCCAGCAGCGCCGGTCCGCAGAGCAACAGCGTCAGCGCCACCGTGCCGCGCATGCGCGGCCGCGTTCGCTTGCGCTGTGCCTCTCGTTCATTGTGTTTCGTTGCCATCGTTTTCCTTCTTGCTTTTATGGCCGGCGTCAGTCCGTCACCAGCTTCGACTTGGACAGCAGGTCCGCAATGATCTGCTGGTCAGTGTTCATGGTGCCGATCAGGTCCACGCCTTGCAGGATGATGGTCTGTACCTCGCGGCTGGGCAGGTACGCGGCGCTGAATTCGCCCGAGCTGCTGACGTGGATGATCGTGTCGGCGCCCGCCTTCTCGAAGTGCAGGAAGTGGTCGAGGTCGCCGGTGCTCTGGTGCTCGCCCACCAGCAGGTCGCGCAGGTCCAGCACGTCGCCGCCAGCCGAAGCGGCAGCCGCGTTGAAGTTGGTGATGGTGTCCACCGCCGGCAGGCCCTTGCTCCCGGTGTCCGCCAACTCCCACTTGAACACGTCCGACACGATGTCGATACCCGCGTCCAGGGTGTCGTTGCCGGCCCCGCCGTAGAACACGTCGCTGCCGGCGCCGCCGTTCAGCACGTCGTTGCCCGCTTCGCCGTACAGCGTGTCGTCGCCGGCGTCGCCGTTGAGGACGTCGCTGCCGGCACCGCCGTGCAGTTCGTCGTTGCCGGTATTGCCGAACAGCGTGTCGTTCCCATTGCCACCGAACAGGCGGTCGTCGTCGGCGCCACCGTCGATGCTGTCGTCGCCGTCGTCCCCCCGAATCACGTCATAGCCGGCGCCCCCGAGCAGCGTGTCGTTGCCGCCCTGGCCGGAGATGTAGTCGTTCACCGCGGTGCCGGTGATGAAGTTCGCCGCCGCCGTCCCGGCGTACTGGGCGCTGATCACGTCGAGCGTGAGCGAGGCGCTCGAGGTGTCGCCGTCCTGGTCCGTGAGCGTGTAGCGCAAGGTCTCCGGCGCGATGCCCGCCGCGACGCCCGCGCCACCCATGTCGTAGAAGGAGACGTACGAAATCCGCGCCGCGGAGTTGCTGCCGGCCTCGATGGTGATGCTGCCGATGTTTCCGTAGGTCGTGGGGAAGTTCACCGGGACTTCGCTACTGCTCGCGATCTGCCCCAGCAGGTTGCCGCTGATGTCGTAGAACGAATACGTCAGGCCGGTGGCGCCGGCCAGGTTGCTCGAACCGTCGGCAACATCGAGCGTGACGTTCTGCACGCCGCGTGGGTGCGTGACGCGGTCGAAGGTGATCACCAGGGTTTCAAGGTTGTCGACGCCGCCTGTGGCGGTTCCGTTCGGCACCCCGACACCGTCGTTGACCGTGCCGGTCAGGTCGTTGTACGTCAGTGCCGCGTGCGCATAGGTCGGAGCCAGCTGGAGGTTCGCCGTGCGCGAGTAGCCGCTGAGGGTCACGCCGTTGGCGGCCGCGTTGGCCGCGGAGGTGAAGTTGGTCGTCAGCAGCGGCCCGAGGGCGGGGCTCGCCGTCTGCGCTGCCGGCGGCGTGTACTTGTAGTAGCCGTCATTGTCGAAAATCAGCTGGTTGGCCGCTTCGGTGGAGCTGGTCCAGGTGAGGCGCCCGCCATTGACGGTGTACGTGCCGCCCGCGGCGCTGCCGCTGGAGCTGGCCGTCAGGCTGTAGACGACCCCCTTGAAGGTGACGGAGGTGATCAGCGCGTTGTCCAGGATGGTGTCCTTGGACACGGCGGACGAGGCGAAGTCGGCAATCGAAGTCGACACGCCGCCGTCGGTGCCGATGCCGTTGACCACGTTGCCCTCGAAGAACGTGGTCTTGGGCATCAGGGTGTCGTAGTCGTTGCGCGCGATCGGCGCCCCGTCCACCACCACGATCGTCTGCACCGCCGCTGCCAGGTCACCGTCGCCGTCGGTCACCTGGAAGCTGAGGTCGAAGGTGTCGCCTTCGACGATCGACTGCTTGGTGAAATAGGTGTATTCGCCGGTGGTGAACTTGAAGACCAGGCTGCCCCAGGTGAAGCCCGAGGACGCGTCCAGGTTCAGCTGGTCGCCCGTGGTGAAGGCCACGCCGTTGCGGTCGATGCTGTTGGTCGTCTTGTTGTAGTTGAACGTGACCAGCGTGTCCGGCGTGCCGTCGTTGTTGGTGTCCAGCACGACCTTGATGTAGCTGATGTAGCCGCCGTCGGCACCGAAAGTGACGTTGCTGGCGCCGCCGGCGCCACCGACGCTGCCGGTATACGCGGACGGGACGGTGGCGACGAGCGTGTCGTTCAGCTGGTTCAGGTCAGGCACGATGACGGCCGTGTCCTTGACGCCGTTCAGGTCGGAGTCGACCGTGTGCAGGTTGTTCAGGTAGCTGACGTCGGCGATGCCGGTGCCCATGCCCACGGCATAGGAAGAGATCGCATTGGCGGTCGCATAGGTCGTGTACGTGCCGATGGCGGTGGTCGCGGCCGGGCCATTCGACGGCGCCCCATCGGACAGGAAGTACGACGCCTTGGTGATCGCGGTGCCCGCGGGGACGGTGGGGAAGGGATTCGCCGCGGAGGTCCAGGCCGCCTGCATGGCGCCGACACCCAGGTCGTAGGCCGTTCCCAGGTTGGCGACCTCGTTGCCCGTGATCGCGCTGATCGCATCGGTGAGGGTCTTCAGGTTGGTGTACGCCGCGCCGCCATTGAGCATCAGCGCGGCCTCGCCGAACACGCCCAGTTTCACCGCCACGCTGCTGCCCTGCGCGAAGTACTCCTCCACCAGCGCCACCAGGCCGGCTTTGGCCATCGCCAGGCGGGTCGTGATCGACGCCGTTCCATCGGCCTGCACCGCGCGCACTTCGCCGCCGTACTGGTTCTGGCTCATGCTGGCAGAGATGTCCAGCATCAGGACCAGCCGGTACGCCGCCGCGCCGATTTCAGGCACTTCGGCGATGGCGCTGGTCGCCAGCGGGACGTCGTCGATCACGGAGACGGTCAGGTTGGCGGTGGTGGTCTGGGTCGTCGCGCTGTCGGTGAGCGTGTAGCCGTAGACACGGCTGTCGCTGGCGCCCTCGGTCGTCTTCGCGGCCAGCGTGTACACGTAGTCGCCGGCCACGTGGCCGCCGCCGGCCGTGGTCCAGACCTGGAGCGTGCCGAACGCATCGGTCAGCGTGATCACGCCGGCGGTGGGGGCGGTGCCATTGACCGCCGTGATGCTGGTGGTCGATGTCACACCCGTGTCGTTGGCCAGCAGGTTTCCGCTTGCCGTGGTCGGCACCCCGTTCGGCATGGAGCCGGTCAGCAGGCCGGCCTCGTTCACCGCCGCCGCGTCCGCCACCGCCCCCACCACAGTGTTGGTGTTGATGGTCAGCGTGGCGCTGCTCTTGAGGCCGTTCAGCCCACCGTCGGCGTCGGACAAGCTGTAGTCGAAGACTACCGGCGCCACGTAGGGTTGCGCGTCGATGCCGTTGATGCGGAAGGTGGACAGAAGGGCGGAGCTGAACGACAGGTAGGTGAACTCGCTGCTGGTGCTGATGCTGCCGATCACGATGCCCCCGGCACTGCCGGCAATGGACCCGTTGCCTACCACCATGCCGGTCGCCGAATACGCGTACCAGATCGCCATCTCGCCGGCCAGCAGGTCCGTCACCGTCACGCTGGCCGCGCGGCTCGTGATGTTGTTCAGCTTGAGGATCAGGTCCTCGTTGGCCTCCACCTTGTTGTTGGCGCTGTTGCCGCCGGTGGCTTCGACGCCGATGCCGTCGTCCGTCGAGCCGCCGTTGTCGCGATACCGCACGAAGCCGGCTTGCGTGGCGTTGAGGCTGGAGGTGACCAGCGCGGCGCCCAGCGTGCCGCCGGTGTACGGCCGCGTGCCGTCGAAGCCCCAGCTGCTCACCGACGCCGACTGCCAGGCCGGCAGCGTCGCCGCCGGGCCGACGACGGTATTCGGCGTCGAGACACTCGAGGTGTACGTGTAAGAACCGTCGGAAGCGATCGACAGGGTGCCGGAGCCGGTGTTGATCGTCCAGCTGGAGCCGCCGGCGGCCCCGCTGGAAGAGACCGGCGTGCCCACATACGTCACGTTGTAGATCAGCGCTGCATCGGCGCCCAGCGTGTCGGCGGTGGCCCCGCCGGTGCCGGTGATCACGTTGCCGCCCGTGGAGCTGTTGCGGCCCACGCTGTCGACGTCGGCCACCGCGGTGCCGCCGGTGTCCGTGATGGTCAGGTTGACCGTCGTCCAGCCGGAGGTCAGGGCGCCGTCCGACGCCTTGTACACGAAGCTGTCGATGTCGGCCACCGCGTCGTTGTGCAGGCGGGCCGGCGCGGTGTAGGTAAACGTGCCGTTGCTGTTCATCACCACTGTGCCGCCCATGGCCGTGGTGATGGCGTTGGTGCCGTTCACGGGCACGGGCGCACCCGCGCTGGTGGAGGCCACCTGCAGCACTGTGAGCGGGCTGGCCTCGACGTCGGTGTCGTTGGTCAGTACGTTGCCGCGCGTCGCCGCCACGCCTTCGACCACGCTGTAGCTGTCCGTATTCCCCAGCGGCGCGTCGTTCACCGCATTGATCACCAGCGACACGGTGTCGGTGGCTGTGGAGAAGGCCGTGGTGCCGCCGTTCACGCTGGGGTTGGCCAGGGCGCCGTTGCTGCCGCTGGTCTGGTCCCAGGCGCGGATGGTCAGGGCCGGGTCGATCGTGCCGTTGAAGTTCGCGTTCGGCTGGAAATACACCCGGGTGGCGGCGTCGGCCGCCAGCAGCCGCGCGCTGGTCGCCGAGACCGCGCCGAGCACCTGCCAGCTGGCGCCGCCGTTGATGCTGTAGAACCAGCTGCCGTTGGTGGTGACTGCCGCCGTGACCGCAACACCCTGCAGCGCGCCGCTGTCGACGTCGCTGATGCCGCCGACCAGTGCCGACACCAGGGTGCCGACGGCGCCCGAGGGCGCGCCAGAATCTTCGTTCTGCCCGGCCAGTGCCAGCACGGCGCTGCCATCGAGGACCGGCGCGTCGTTGACAGGCGTGACCGTGATGGTCACGGTGTCGGTGTCCGTCAGCGTGCCGTCGGTGGTCACCAGCGTCAGCGTGGCGCCGCCGTTGTAGTTGGCGGCGGGCGTGAACGTCAGGCCGCTCAGCGCCGCGTTCACCTGCGCCACCGTGCCGCTGATCGTGACGCTGGCCGTGCCGTTGGTATTGACGCTCGCGCCGCCGCCGGTGACCGCCGTGAGGGTGCCCGTCCCGGCGGTCACGCTGACCGTGGCGGTGACGCTGCCGCTGTCCACATCGCCCACGCTCAGCACGGTGCTGATTACCTTGGCGGTGTCTTCCGCGGTGGTCTGGGCACCGGGGACGGTGTTGACCGGCGCGTCGTTCACCGGCGTGACGCTCACCGTCACGGTCGCCGTCTCGGTCACGCCGCCCGAAGTGACGGTGTAGGTGAAGCTGGGCGAGCCGTTGAAGTCGGCCGCCGGCGTGAACACCAGCTGGCCGCCGCTCAAGGTCACGCTGCCGTTGGTGACCGCGACGGTCCCGCCGTTGGCGATGGCGAGGCCGTTCACCGCCGTGATCGTGCGGCCGGGGTTCTCGAATGAATCGTTGCCCAGCACGTTGATCGAGACCGCCGTGTCTTCGGCGGTGGTCGACGCGTCGTTGGCGATGTCGACGACCGCCGCGATCGCGATGTTCACCGTATCGAGGTCGGTGGCCGCGCCGTCGGTGGTCGAGACCGACAGCACGTCGCTGCCGTTGAAGTCCCGCGTGTTGGTGTACGTCAGGCCGTCCAGCGTGGCGTTGATATCCGCGGCTGTGCCGGTGATGACCAGGGTGCCGCTGTTGTTGCCGGAGAGCACGGCGGCGCCGGATGCGAGCGCGGCCAGGGTGCCGTTGGTGACGCTGACGGCGGTGGTCAGGTTGCCCCCGTCGAGGTCGGCTACCGTGACGCGGTTGCCGCTGGTTGTGTTGAAGACCAGTGGCGTGTCTTCACTGGTGTTCTGCGCCGCCGGCACCGTGTTGACCGGCGGGTCGTTGATGGCGACCACGGCAATGGTCGCGGTGGCCGCGATGCTGCTGGTGTTGCCGTCAGTCACGACCACGGTGATGGTGCGTGGCGTGGTGCTCGGGTTCTCGCTGGTGCTGGCGTACGTCACGGCGCGGATCGCGGTCTGGTAGCTGGCCAGCGTGGCGCTGCCGCTCAGGGTGACCACGTTGCCGGCGACGCTGGCGGTGATCCCCGCCGGCATGCCACTGGCGGCGAGCACGTCGCCGGCCTGGGCATTGGTCAAGGTGATCGTGGCGCCGGTCAGGTTTGCGCTGTCGGCATCGGTGATCACGA
>JAQGMY010000441.1 GCA_028292105.1 Ramlibacter sp. | reverse complement strand
TCAGGCGGAAGTAGAGGATGTAGGCGACCCCGGTGCACAGCACCCCGACGACCAGGATGGCCAGCCACGCCGGTCCACCAGGCATCCGAGCCGGCCACAGCCAGAGCGCCGGCAGCGCCAGCGCCAGGGAGGAGCCGAGCTGGCTGCCGGTGGCGGTGACCAGCGGCGGCAGCCCGGTCAGGTAGCGCTTGGTGCTGCTCGCCGCGAACGCATAGCTGACGGTGGCGACAAGGCAGGCCAGCACCGCCCAGCCCGGCGCCATGCCCGACGCAGCGGGCTTGAAGCTCGCCTCGTCCCAGGCCAGCATCGCGACCCCGACGAAGCCGATCACCAGCCCGAGCACGCGCGAGCCGGTCGGCCGGTCCTTCAGCCAGCCCCATGCGACCAGCGCACCGAACAGCGGCACCGTCGCATTGAGGATGGCCGAGAGCCCCGTGGTGATCGACAGCAACGCGAACGCGAACAGCACGAAGGGCAGCGCCGAATTCAGCACGCCGATCAGGAAGACGGCCCGCCAGTGCCGCCGGAACATGGCGCCGTGGCCTTTCCACAGCATCAGCGGAACGAGGAAGGCTGCGGCAATGGACACGCGCATGAAAGCGGTGGCGATGAAGCCGAATTCGACCACCGCGATGCGGACGAAGAGAAAGGACGAACCCCAGATCGCGGCCAGCAGGATGAAGTCGACGATGGACGAAAACGACATCAGCCCAGGGCTCCTTCCAGGCGCAGCAAGGCCGTCTTGCGCTCCAGCCCGCCGGCATAGCCGGTGAGGGCGCCGCCGGTGCCGAGCACGCGGTGGCAGGGCACCACGATGCTCACCGGGTTGCGGCCGACGGCTGCGCCGACGGCCCGCGCCGCAAGCGGCCGGCCGACCCGGCGGCTGAGCTCGGCGTAGCTGGTGGTGCCGCCGGGCGGGATCGCCTGCAGCGCCTGCCAGACGCTTTGCTGGAAGGGCGTGCCCGCCTGCAGGTCCAGTGGCAACTCGAAGGCCGTGCGTTCGCCGGCGAAGTATTCGGCCAGTTGCGCCGCCGCCTGCAGCAGGATCGGATGACACGGGTCTTCACGCCACTTGCTGCTGTCCGGCCCGTGGCGCTGGCCGGCGAACCAGAGGCCGGCCAGTCCGCGGTCGGTGGCCGCCAGCAGCATGGGCCCGAGCGGGCTTTCGTAGTGCGTGCAGACGCAAGAGGGATCGTGTTTCATCATCAGGCTCCTTGGGACAGCGCGCTCCAGGCGCGCACCACGGCGTAACTGCGCCAGGGCTTCCAGGCTTGCGACGCCGCTTCGGCTTCACGCGCGGGCTGCTTGCATTGCTGCACGCCCAGCGCCTTGTGCAAGGCGACGTCGCCGGCCGGAAAGGCGTCGGGCCAGCGCAGCGCCCGCATCGCGATGTATTGCGCCGTCCAGTCGCCGATCCCCGGCAACTCCTTCAGCGCCGCCACGGTGGCCGGCACGTCTGCACCCGGGTGCAGCGTGAGCCGCCCTTGCGCGACGGCGCGGGCGATGGCGACGATGGCGCCCTGGCGCTGGCGCACGATCCCGAGCTGGCCGAGCGCATCGCCCTCGGCGGCGGCCAGCACCCCGGGCGCCGGAAACAGGCGATCGACGCCGGGATGCGGAGTGGCGATCGGCGTGCCGAACCGGTGCACCAGCCGCTGCGCCAGCGTGCGGGCGGCCGCCACAGTGATCTGCTGCCCGAGCACCGCGCGCACGGCCAGTTCGTAGCCGCTCAGCGCGCCGGGCACCCGCAGGCCGTCGCCAAGCGGAAAGCTGCCGTGCAGGCGGGCGTTGATCGCATGCGGATCGGCATCGAGGTCGAAAGCCGCCCGCACCCGCCGGATCACCAGCGGCAGCACGCCGTGCAGGCTTTCGCTCACCCGCAGCAGCAAATGGCAGTGCGCCTCGTCCAGCTCCGCCGCCAGCCAGCCTTGCCAGTGCTGCCCGCCGGCATCGAGCGAGAGCGTTCGCACCAGGCCCTTGTCGCTGACGTTTTCCAGGCCGACGATGGCCCGGGTGCGGAAGAAGCCGAGCATCGCCTGCACGTCGTAAGGCGGCCGGTAGCCCAGCCGCACTTCGCAACTCGTCTCGCGCGGCGCGCCTTCGCGGCGGAGCGCGCCGGGACTCAGGCCATACCGGCCGCTGAAAGCCGAGTTGAAGCGCCGGACACTGGCGAAGCCGCTCACCAGCGCGACCTGCGTGATCGGCAGCCGCGTGTCCGCCAGCAGTTGCTTGGCGCTGAGCAGCCGCCGGGTCTGCAGGTACTGCAAGGGTGAGACGCCCAGCTGGGCTTCGAAGATCCGGCGCAGGTGCCGGTCGCTGATGCCCAGGCGTTGCGCCAGTTTCTCGACCGAGGGAGCGGTGTCGCCCCACGCCTCCGGCTCGTCCAGCATGCGGGCCGCCTGCTGGGCCAGCATGGCGCTGGCGTCCTGGGTCGACCAGCGCAGCGCCTGCGGCGCCAGTTCCGGCCGGCAGCGCAGGCAGGGCCGGAAGCCGGCGCCTTCGGCTTGCGCCGCATGGGCGAAGAAGCGGCAGTTCTCCCGCTTGGGCACGCGCACCTTGCAGACCGGGCGGCAGTAGATGCCGGTGCTGGTCACGCCGATGAAGAAGGAGCCGTCGAAGCGCGCGTCCCGCGCCTTCAGCGCCAGGTAGCAGGCGTCCGGGTGCAGGGGTGGCTCGATCGGGGGCATGGGTTCATGATACGCAGCGGCCGAGATGCGACTCGCCATTTCCGGACATGTTCATCGCGCCCGCCGCCCTAGAATCGGCGGCAAGCTCCCTCCACCAGAACACGTTTTTTTCCCCATGCAGCTCAGCCCCACCATCTTCAAGGCTTACGACGTTCGCGGCATCGTCCCCGCCACCCTGACCGAAGAAGTGGCGGAGGCGCTCGGCCGTGCCTTCGGCACCCGGGCCCGGCAGGAAGGCGAAAAGGCGGTCGCCGTCGGTCGCGACGGCCGCCTGAGCGGCCCGACGCTCAGCGCCGCCCTGGTGCGCGGGCTGGTCGCCAGCGGCGTCGACGTGATCGATGTCGGCATGGTGACCACGCCGATGCTGTACTTCGCGGCCAACACCCTGGCCACCAGCGGCATCCAGGTGACCGGCAGCCACAACCCGAAGGACTACAACGGCTTCAAGATGGTGCTGGGTGGCCGCGCCATCTACGGCGACGAGATCCAGGCGCTGCGCCAGACGATCGAGGCCGAAAGCTGGGTCACCCCGGGCGGCGGCGCCATCCGCAACGTCAACCTGTACGCGCCGTACCGCGACCGCATCGTGTCCGACATCAAGCTCGCGCGGCCGATGAAGATCGTGGTCGACTGCGGCAACGGCGTGGCCGGCGCCTCGGCGCCGTCGATCTTCCGCGCCATCGGCTGCGAGGTGATCGAGCTGTTCAGCGAGGTCGACGGCAATTTCCCGAACCACCATCCCGATCCCAGCAAGCCGGAGAACCTGCGCGACCTGATCCGCGCGCTGGAGACCAGCGACGCCGAACTCGGCCTGGCGTTCGACGGCGACGGCGACCGGCTGGGCATCGTCACCAAGGGCGGCAACACCATCTATCCGGACCGCCAGATGATGCTGTTCGCGCGCGACGTGCTCACGCGCGTGCCCGGCGGCACCATCCTGTTCGACGTCAAGTGCACGCAGCGCCTGGCGCCCGCCATCCGCGAGGCCGGCGGCACGCCGCTGATGTACAAGACCGGCCACTCGCTGATCAAGGCCCGCATGAAGGAACTGGGCGCGCCGCTGGGCGGCGAGATGAGCGGCCACATCTTCTTCAAGGAGCGCTGGTTCGGCTTCGACGACGGCACCTACGC
>JAQGMY010000437.1 GCA_028292105.1 Ramlibacter sp. | reverse complement strand
AGCAGACGGTTTGTGGCGAGACGGGTCACGCGTGCAACGCGACGAGGTGGTGTTGTACGAGGTGATGGTCGAAGTGCTTGACCGCCCCTGGTGGGCAGCATATCGGCAGCAACTGGAGGCCAGGTTCGGGCAGCAGGAGCTTGTTCTGCGCGCGCACTCGATGGAGCGCTTGTGAATTCCGACGGATGCAGATTCTCCAGGAGAAGCTCCAGCTCGCAGCGAGAGTGGGTCCGCTGTATCTGCCTGGTACCACGCCCGCCTCTTGTACTTGCGCGTAGCGTCCACTGAATGCGTGATCGAGCGGGTAGGACTGACAAGCGCGAACGCGGTCGAAGCTGCATACTTTCATGGCGTTGCGACGCATGCCCGAAAGCGAGGGACACGTATGGAGAAACCCGAAGCCGTGCCGCTGACCGCGGAGGAGAACGAGCTCATCGGGCTGTGGCTGGAGCGCCCAGTCCAGCAGCGGACGTTGGCGCAGGTGCCGGAATACGCACAGTGGCTGCTGAAGAACCGGCCTGCCTTGCTGCCCAAGTGGCGCGACGACGCCTGCGAGTATCTGGTGCGGGTGCTAGCGGATGCCATTGAACGCGATCAAGGCAGCTCCCCGTGAGGATCTCGGCTTCGACCGGTTCATGACCATCGCCTTCGGAAGCCTTGTTCCTGACTTCTTTGGCATGCAGGAGGACGAGAGGTCCTGGACCGTCACGCTCTAGACGTGCCTGGAGTGACGCGCCCGAAGCGGGACGCAGCGGGGCACGGGCGTCCACAATGCACGAACTCCGGACTGAGATCAAAGCGCAGGCGGAGGAGCAATGACGTTCAACCAGACCATTTCGGAGCCCATGCGCAAGCTCCTCTTCGCAACCGCGGGTGCCGTCCTGCTGCTCGGCGCCTGCGCAGTTCCGCCGCCCTCGGCGCCGCCGTCCGTAGCGGCAGCTCCTGCACTCCCTCCTTTGCCGCCTCCAGCCGGCCGCTGCAATGCGGACGCGGGACAGTTTGCCTTGGGACAGACGTACACGGAGCGCATCGCCGAAGCTGTGCGCAGCGCCAGTGGAGCGCGCATCGCCCGCGCTTTGCGGCCGGGCCAGGTCGTGACCAGAGAGTACGCGGGCGACCGGATCAACCTCACACTGGATGCCGCCGACCGCGTGGTCGGCGTGGGCTGCGGCTAGGAAAAGCGCCCCGGTTTTCGCTCGCGGCGACGAACGGGTGTCGATTTGCCGTCGCCTCACGCGTGGTGCTGATGTGGGCCGAATCGGGTTGGGGCACTTCTTCACCCACTCGATTGGCAAGCGCGGTCAGGCGCCGGCTGATCGGCGAGACGCCGCGGGGCGGAATGGCACATGGACGGCCCGGGCCTGCTCGTGTCCGCGGCTACCATGCACTCCCCTCACAGGCTCTCGAGATCCTCATGCAGAAGCTTCCGTTGCGTTACACGACATGGGTCCTGTTCGGCCTGGGGACAGTTGGCAGTTTGGCCGCAGTGGTGGCGACGCACTCGGTCTGGCTGGCCATGCTGGCGCTGGTGTGCGCGGGTTTGGTGCTGGTGGGCTTGCATGACGTGCGCCAGCCCCGCCACGCGGTGCTTCGCAACTACCCCGTAGTCGGCCACTTGCGGTTCCTGCTGGAGTACATCCGCCCGGAGATGCGCCAGTACTTCATCGAGAGCGACACCGAGGCGGCGCCGTTCTCGCGGGCACAGCGTTCACTGGTCTACCAACGCGCCAAAGGTGAACCGGACAACCGGCCGTTCGGCACCCAGTTGGACGTCGGCCGGCAAGGCTACGAGTGGATCAACCATTCGATGCAGCCCACCACGCTTGCCTCCAGCGATTTCCGCGTGACGATAGGCCCGGACTGCGCCCAGCCCTACGAGGCCAGCATCTTCAATATTTCGGCCATGAGCTTCGGCTCGCTGTCATCCAACGCCATTCTTGCCTTGAACAAGGGCGCCAGGCTCGGGCAGTTCGCGCACGACACGGGCGAGGGCTCGATCTCGTCGTACCACCGGGTGCACGGCGGCGACCTGATCTGGGAGATCGGCTCCGGCTACTTTGGTTGCCGGGACTCGCAAGGCCGCTTCGACGAAGAACGCTTCGTCCTGAACGCGCGCGAACCGCAGGTGAAGATGGTGGAGATCAAGCTGAGCCAGGGCGCCAAGCCCGGGCACGGCGGGATCCTGCCGGCCGCGAAAGTCACGACCGAAATCGCGCTCGCGCGTGGCGTGCCGCAAGGGATCGATTGCATCTCGCCGTCCTCGCACAGCGCCTTCGGCACCCCGCTGGAGCTGATGGCCTTCGTGGCGCGTCTGCGCCAGCTGTCCGGCGGCAAACCCACGGGCTTCAAGCTTTGCATCGGCCATCCCTGGGAGTGGTTCGGCATCGTCAAGGCCATGCTGGAGACCGGCATCACCCCGGACTTCATCGTCGTCGACGGCGCCGAAGGCGGAACCGGCGCCGCGCCGGTGGAGTTCAGCGACCACGTCGGCTCGCCCCTGCAGGAAGGGCTGCTGCTGGTGCACAACACGCTGGTGGGCGTCGGGCTGCGGGAGCGCGTGAAGGTGGGTTGCGCCGGCAAGGTGATCACCGCGTTCGACATCGCCCGCATGATGGCGCTGGGCGGCGACTGGTGCAACGCGGGGCGCGGCTTCATGCTGGCATTGGGCTGCATCCAGGCGCAGACCTGCCACACGGGCCTGTGCCCCACCGGCGTGACGACGCAGGACGCATTGCGCGAACGTGCGCTGGTGGTGCCGGACAAGGCGCAGCGTGTCTACAACTTTCACCACAGCACCCTGCACGCGTTGAAGGACCTGGTGCAGGCCGCCGGCCTGCAGCACCCACGCGAGATCACCGCGCACCACATCGTGCGGCGCCTGACGGACACCGAGGTCCGACTGCTGGCGAATCTGGTCATGCAGGTGGAGCCCGGCGCCTTGCTCTCGCCGGACCTCACGCAACAGCACAACGTGTTCCGCCTCTACTGGCCCGTGGCCCGCGCCGACCGTTTCAGCCTGTCTCCCCCGGCGAGCTGAGCCCGGCAGCCCCTCCGAGCACCGCTACTTGTTGGGGTGGCGCTTCTGGTGCTTGGTCTTGCCACGTTGTCCGCTCGGACCGGCCGAGCGAACGCTCGCGGGGCTCTCGGTCAACCGGCCCTGGCGCGTGGTACGTCCAGCACCGGGTTTGGTGAGGTCCGCCGGCGGCTTGCCGGCCGGGGCGGTGGGGGAGGTGGACGAAGGGAGGATGGACATCATGGCGTACCGGTGGGGGCGTGGACCCAGTATCAGCGGCCTTGGCTCATCGGCTGTAGGCGGTCGCCGCTTCCTTGTGGCCGCAAATACAGCGCGACGCCGAGGCCAGCACCGAGGTCGCTAGCCGCCTTACGGCAAATTCTTGTGGCGGTCCAGGAACGCAGCCCGGTCGAAGCCCTTCGGGTCCCTGGGCACGCTGGACGGTGATCCACCGCCTGCGCGGCGCGAGGTCACCACTTTGTGGAGAGGACAACGGCCAAGCCGTCCGGCAGAACCCCTAGCGACGCCTTCGTGTTCTTGTCTATAGGATGCGTCAGCGAATATGCTGAACCTGAGCCGATGAGCGCGCCGCCGACCACGTCTTTGGCAAAGTGGTGATGCGTGTGGACGCGGCTGTAAGCCGTCGCGACGCTGAGCGCGTAGAAGGGAAGCGCCGGTGCGAAACCATACCGTTCATGGATGAACGTGGAAGAGGCAAACACCACTGAAGTGTGGCCCGAAGGGAAACCCAGGCCAGTTCCGTCCGGGCGCCTGCTGCGCACAATGTGCTTGAGCGCCTCAGTGGTGCCCTGGGAAAGAGCGAGTGAATACCCGAGTTCCTCCAATCCACCGCCGTCCTGCTCGTACAGGCTGAATGCCGCCGCCGCCGCAGGGACGAGGTATCGCAGTGGGTCGCCTATGCGGTCAGGTCGCGGTACCACTTGGGCACACGCAGGTGCCGAGGCGCACAGCGTCGCAGCTGCCGCCAAGACCATTCTCTTCATTTGTGGTCGCCTCCGCGGGTTCCGTGTTCAGTTGTGGCGGAGCTTCGGGCGTGCAGATTAACCGTCTCTTAAAAAGCTGCGAAAGCAGATAAAAAAGGGTCAGGCGAGAGGTATGTGCGCTGTGAGGGAAGGATCTGCTTGCGGCCAGCACTCAGATCCGGGAGCGTAACAAGCGCCAGGGCGACTGGCTGCGCACCCGCATCCGGCAGGCCGCGCCGCAGGTGCTGGTGGTGCTTTCGTAGCCCGGCGCCAACCCGAATCGGTGCCAACGGTGCATGCTTGCCCCGTCCGCTTCGGAGTAAAGCTCTGCAGAAGAGGGGGTTCGCACACCATGCATGATTCACGATTCATGTTCGCCACGGGGGTTGAAAACAGCAGCCCCACCGTCGCCGGGGGCCGGCGGGTCGACGAGATGGAAAAGTGCGGGCACTACAAGCATTGGAAGAGCGACCTCGCCCTGGTGCGCCAGCTGGGGGTGCGGTTTCTGCGCTACGGCCCACCGCTCTACAAGAGCTGGCTGGGCCCGCAGCGGTATGACTGGGAGTTCGCGGATCGCGCCTTCGGTGAGCTGAGGCTGCAGGACATCGTGCCGATCGTGGACCTGTGCCACTTCGGCGTGCCCGACTGGATCGGCAACTTCCAGAACCCGGACTTCCCGCAGCTGTTCGCCGGCTACGCGCGCGCCTTCGGTGAGCGGTTCCCGTGGGTGCAACTGTATACGCCGGTCAACGAGATGTACATCACCGCGCTCTTCTCGGCGCAATACGGCTGGTGGAACGAGCAGCTCACCACCGACCATGGCTTCGTGATCGCGCTCAAGAACGTCGTCAAGGCGAATGTGCTGGCCATGCAGGAACTGCTGCGGCTGCGGCCGGACGCGATCTTCATCCAGAGCGAGTCCTCCGAATACTTCCACGCCGAAAATCCTGCCGCGATCGGCCCCGCCGAGCTCATGAATTCCAAGCGCTTCCTGTCGCTGGATCTCAACTACGCGCGGCGGGTCGACTCTGAGATGTACGAGTACCTGATGGACAATGGCATGACCCGCGAGGAGTACCACTTCTTCATGGCCAGCTCCCTCAAGCACCACTGCATCATGGGCAGCGATTACTATGTGACCAACGAGCACCGCGTGGCGGCGGACGGAAGCACGCGCGCTGCCGGCGAGGTCTTCGGGTATTCGGTGATCACGCGCCAGTATCACCAGCGCTACCGGCTGCCAGTGATGCACACGGAGACCAACCTGGCGGAAGGCCCCGACCGGGCCGCCGCCGTGAACTGGTTATGGAAGGAATGGGCCAACGTCCTGCGGCTGCGCAACGACGGCGTGCCGGTGCTTGGCTTCACTTGGTATTCGCTGACCGACCAGGTCGACTGGGACACCGCGCTGCGCGAAGACAACGGCAATGTCAATGCGCTCGGGCTGTTCGACCTGGACCGGCGCGTCCGCGCGGTCGGCACTGCTTACGCGCAGCTGATCGACGACTGGCGCGAAGTCCTGCCGACGCAGAGCGTCTGCCTGCAGGTGCCGGTGGTGCTGCCCAGCCAGCACGAGGAAGGCAAGATGATGCCAGCGCGATACGCGCCACGCTCGTCGCGCCACGCCACCGCAGCTCCCCACAACGCGGAGTGACCATGTCCATGGTTCCGCGCTTCAAAGACAAAGTGGCGATCGTGACCGGTGCTGCCGGCGGCATCGGCCTGGCCACGGCCGTGCGGCTGGGCCAGGAAGGCGCCACGCTGGTGCTGGTCGACCTTCATCCGCGGCCGTTGCACGACGCCCAGGCGGCAGTGCTGAAGGCAGGTGCCGCAGGCGCGTCGGTATCGATCTGCGACGTATCCTCCGAGTCGCAGGTGGAAGCGAGCGTGACGGAGGCGGTGCGCCAACATGGGCGGCTCGACGTGGTCGTCAACAACGCCGGCCTGATGTCCTTCAAGCCGCTGGAGCAGTTCACCGGCGAGGACTGGAACCGCATCCTCGGGGTCGACCTGCTCGGAGCGTTCTTCTTCACGAAGCAGGCGTTCATGCGCATGACGGCGGGCGGCGCCATCGTCAACGTCGCGAGCATCCACGCCGTGCGCACGACGCCCCACGTTGCGCCGTATGCAGCGGCCAAGGCGGCCCTGCTCTCGCTGACCCGTTCCACGGCGATCGAAGGGCGTGGCCGCGGGATTCGCTGCAACGCGGTGCTGCCCGGCGCGGTCGAAACGCCGATGCTCAGGACCAATCCCGAGGTGAGGGGCGGAGTCGAACACATTGACCCGTCGGAACTGGCGCAGCCGGCGGAAATCGCTGCCGCCATCGCCTACCTGGCGTCGGGTGATGCGAGCATCGTCCAGGGCGCCAGCCTGGTCGTGGATGGCGGGCGGCTGAGCGAGCTGTAGGCGATCGCGTGCTGTTCGCGATTGCCATCGGCACGAGGTGGTCACGCCTTGGCTGCGGATGAAGTGGAGCGCGCGGCGCTGCCCCGCAAGCGGCTCAGGAGGAGCGCGCCAGGTTGGTTTTGCGACCCGAGCCGCCGACGGGGCCGGAGGGGACTTTGCGCCCCGAGCCGATCTTCTTGCCTCCGCCGTGGAGTTTGTTGACGGTGGCCCATGCGCGCGCCTCGGCCTCGGGGCGGGCCGCGCCCTTTTGCTCGTAGCCTTTCTCGATGGCGCCCGCTTGGCGCTTTTGCTTGTCGGTGTAGGCGGACTTGTCCCTTTGCGGCATGTCGGGCTCCTGGAGATGGATGTCCCCATGATGGAGCGCCGGTCGAGCTCGCGTCGTCGGAGGGAAGACTCTTTGGAAGAAGGAAATTTCGGGCGCCCGGACCATCCCTCTAATGCGCTACCGCTGGCAGCAGCCCCGATGGGCTACGGTCTCCGACTGTCGGGGGAAAACATGCCGTTGTCTTGCGCTCTCCTTCGGACCTTACTCCAGCGTCAGCCGCAACCGTGTCACGACCGACTTCCATCGGCCGTTTTCCTCCTGGATGTAATGGCCGAAGTCCGACGGAGTCGACGACGACGGATCGATGCCCCAGCTGCCGAGCAGCTTCCTCGTTTCCGGCTCCTGCAGCACGGCGTTGATCTCCGCGTTCAGACGCGAGATGACAGCGGCCGGCGTGCCGGCCGGAGCGACGATGCCCCACCACGAATTTGCGTCTGCGTCGACGATTCCCTGCTCCCGCAGCGTCGGCACGTCGGGCAACAGCGCCAGCCTGCGCGGCCCGCTCACGGCGAGTGCACGAAGCTTGCCGCTTTCGATCAGCGCCAGGGGCGCCGGCAGCGACTGGAACATGGCTTGCACTTCGCCGGCTAGCAGCGCCGGCTCCATGGCCGTCCGGTAAGGGACGTGGACCAGGTCGACGCCGACGGCGCGCGCCAGGGTTTCGGTCGCGAGGTGGTGCGCGCTGCCGATTCCCGGCGACGCGTAATTGAGCTTCCCGGGTTGGCGCTTGGCCCATGCAATGAACTCCGTCATGTCTCGCGCCGGCGCGTCGCTTCGCACCAGCCACAGGTACGGCCCACGCGCGATCTCGGCCACTGGCGCGAAGGATTTCACGGGGTCGTAGGGAGGCGCCTTCATCAGCGCTGGCGCAACGGCCAGGTTGGCGGCGGCGGCGAACAGGAGGGTTCGGCCATCAGGCTCCGCGCGGGCGACGGCAGCGGCGGCAATGGTGCCCGAAGCACCTGGACGGTTTTCCACGACGATGGGCAGCCCCATGCGTTCCCCCAGTCTGGGCGCCATCTTGCGCAGCACCACGTCCGGGGCGCCGCCGGGTGCGAATCCGATCAGGATCCGGATCGGCGCGCCCCCGGCCGGCTGGGCCCATAGGACCGGCGCACTCGACAGGAGGAAGGCCAGCGTGAGCGCACGGGTGAAACACATGGTCGTACCTTGCAGTGTGGAGTTAATGTACGGAGCGCCTGGCCATTTGTTCAATACATGCCCGCGAAAGGACCGCGATGAATCGCCTCCAGCATCCCGAGTGCCACGACGACCTGCTCAATTACCAGTTCAAGCGCCTGTTCACCCTGGGCGGCGCGCCTGCACTGCGCCTGTGCGAAGGCGGCTATGGCGTGACGCGTGCGCAGTGGCAGCTGCTGGCCAAGCTGGTGGAGCTTGGACCGGTGAGCGCCACTTCCGTCGGCCGCGCCGCCGGCATGGAACAAGCGAAGGCATCGCGGGGCATCACGGACCTCGTGCAGATGGGGCTGGTGCAGCGCGTCCCTGCAGAGCGGGGTAATTTGCTGGTGGCCACGGAGGAGGGGCAGGGGATGTACGCAGAACTCTTCCCTCAGCTGGTGCAGATCAATCGCCGGCTGATGGCGGTGCTGGATCAAGCCGAGGCGGACCTGCTGGAGCGCACGCTCGCCAAGCTCCTTGCGCACGCGCTTGCGCTGTATGAAGACGGAGGCGGAGTCGATGCGCGCGCCAATCGGCGGCAGGGCGGGTCGCGCAAAGTGCGCGCCAGGAGCCCGGGCGTGGCTTCGGGCAGCGGTAGCAAGCTCCAGATCTAGTTCTAGATCTAGATCGGGATCGACGGCCGGGTCGCGACGTCAGGCTGCGGCCCGCGGCCGCCCACGCCCGAGGCACGGGTCTGGATGTGCACGCCCTCGACGGGACCCGATCCCATTCCCAGCGACCTGCTGACGATTGCCGCCCGCACCCGGTGCTTGAGGGAGCGACCTGGCAAGGTGAGCGCCTCGATCGAGTCGGGCGAGGAGGTGAGTCGCTGCACCCCGTCGTCCGTGACGAGGAAGGTGTCGGAATGGCGATACCCGCCGACACCGGTCTGGTAGAGCCCGGGCTCGATGGAGATCACCATGTTGGCGGCGAGCACGTCCGTGCTGCCTTCGGCTATCCATGGCGGCTCGTGGTTTCCCAGTCCGAACCCGTGCCCGGTGCGGTGCAGCCGCAAGGAGGGGGTCCAACCCTTCTCCGCGAGGAAGCGGTTCACCGCCGCGTCGATGTCGTGGCAAGGCACGCCCGGGCGCGCCAGCCCGATGGCGAGCTGGCGAGAGGCCTGCATCAGCGCGAAGCGCCCTCGCTCCTCCGGCGTCGGCGGCGCGGTGAAGAAGGTCCGTTCGCACTCCGCCGCATAGCCGTTCACTCGTGTCAGCGCCAGCGCCACATGCGGGCCGCGTTCCAGCTTCATGCGCAAGGGCGGCACGGAATGCGGCTCGGCGGACAGCGGTGCGGGCCACGGCGCGAAGATGCACTTGGTGGCCAGGGCATCGAAGTCGGGCACTTCGCGGATCACCTTGCGCTGCCATCCGCTCGAGGCGGCGAACGCCTCGGCCACGGTGGCGCCGCAGTAGCTGGCTTCCAGCATCCTTGCGAGGCCCCAGTCGGCGTACTTCGCCGCCCGCTTGATCTGTCCGATTTCCCACGGCGACTTGACCACGCGGATCGGCCCGAGCACGTCGGCCAACTTGCCTTTCGAACGGGCGAACAGGTCCGCCACCTCGAAGGGGATGCCGGGTTCGAACAGGAACGACCGGTCCTCGAGCAGCGGCAGTATCCGGTCCGCCCAAGCCTCGCCTGCGGGCGCCGGGTACTCGCGGTAGGTGTGGATGCCGGATGGCCGGACGCCCCAGGCCTTCTCCAGGTGGGTCCGCTCCAGCAAGGGAACCAGCATGCGGTAGTCAGGCAGCTCCGCATGCACGATCAGGAACACCGGCCGCTCCAGCGGCTCGTAGGTGGCGCCCGTCAGGTAGTAGATCGCCTCGGTCGACGAGAGGACCAGCCTGCGCACGCCGCGCGCATGCAGGGCCCGCTGGACGGCGCTGCGGCGGCGCGCGAACTCGTCGCCGTTCTCTTCGGGCCAGATGGAATGCATCGGTTGTTCCCCTGCTGTGGGGCCGATGCTAGGCTGAGCGAAGGAGAAAGGAAAGGGGTGAAAGGGGTGATTCGCCGCTCGACCCGCGTCAGCCCAGCATGGCTTTCAATTCGCCGCTGTCGATCAGTGCTTGCAGTTCACTCGCGCCGCCTACCAGGGTGCCCTTGACAAACACCATCGGAAAGGTCGGCCAGCCCGTCCACATCTTCAATGCGCTGCGCGGGCGCCACATCCCGAAGTAGCTGCCGTACTCGAGGTACTTGAACGGCTGCCCGATCGCTTCGAGTGCCTTGCGCGCCTTGGCGGGAAACGGGTTCTGCTTCATGCCGACCACCACGACGTCGTTGGCAGCCACTGCCATCTTCACTTCATCGACGATTGCATGGTTCCAGCCCGCGATCTTCGTGCGAATGGCGGTGTGAATGGAGGATTCATCGAGGACAGTGCGCGGCATGATCGCTCCTTGCGAATGGACGGCTACGGTAGCACGGGCACAGCGGCAGACGTCCGTGCTCGTTGCCGGCATGCGCGCGACGCCGCGAGGCAGAATGGCGCATGGACAGCCTTCCACGAGGAAGGGTCACAGTGGCGCGAGACGAAAGCTCACCTGCAAGAGCATCCCGAAGGAACACCAGCGATGAACCACACCGACGACGAAACCTGGCGCGCGCGCGTCCACCTGGCTGCGGCCAACCGCCTCGCGGTCTACGACGACCTGGAAGAAGGCATCGACAACCACTTCACGATGCGCGTGCCCGGCCAGGTGGACCGCTACCTGGTCCTGCCGTTCGGCCTGCACTGGTCCGAGGCGAGGGCCAGCGACCTGATCGTGTTCAACGAGGCGGGTGAGGTGCTGGAGGGCCGCGGCAGCCTGGAGCTGAGCGCCCTGAGCATCCACGCTCCGCTGCACAGGATCACCGGCGCGAACGTGATCCTGCACACCCACCAGACCTGGGCGCTCGCCTTGAACATGCTGGAGGACAACCGCCTGCTGCCGGGCAGCCAGACGGCCGCATTCCTCACGCGGAACATTGCCTACGACGACGGCTACACCGGGCTGGCCGATTCGCTGAGCGAAGGGGAACGCCTGGCTTCCGTCCTCGGTGACAAGCAGGTCATGTTCATGAAGAACCACGGCGTGCTTGCGGTGGGCGACAACGTTGCGCAGGCGTACCGGCGCCTGTACAAGCTGGAGCGGGTCTGCCGCGCGCAGATCCTGGCCATGTCCACCGGCCGGCCGCTCGCGATGCTGGAAGAGGCGATGGTGAACCGGGTGGAGACACCCAATCCACGCAACAGCCACTCGCAGGCGGAGCGCGAAACGCTCTACTTCACCGCCATGATGCGTGTGCTGGATCGGGAGATGCCGGGGTATGCGGACTGAGACGACAGGCTGGGTGCCAACACTGCATGCGTGCGCCTCGCCAAGGCTCGCTTGACGGGCGATCCGGCACAATTGCACATCGTCCCCTGCGAGAGCCCATCGAGTGAAATACCAGAGCGCACATGACTTCATGGCCTACGTGGCCACCCGAAATCCCGGTCAGCCTGAATACCTGCAAGCCGTCGGTGAGGTGATGGAGAGCCTTTGGCCCTTCATCGAACGCCATCCCCGGTACGGCGAGCACGGGCTGCTCGACCGGCTGGTGGAGCCTGAGCGCCTGATCCAGTTCCGCGTCAGCTGGATCGACGACAAGGGGGATGTGCAGGTCAACCGGGGGTGGCGCATCCAGCACAGCTCGGCCATCGGTCCCTACAAGGGCGGGCTGCGCTTTCACCCTTCCGTGAACGCCTCGATCCTGAAATTCCTTGCGTTCGAGCAGACTTTCAAGAACGCACTCACGACGCTCCCCATGGGTGGGGGCAAGGGCGGTAGCGACTTCGATCCGAAGGGCCGCAGCCCGCGGGAGGTGATGCGCTTCTGTCAGGCCTTCATCATGGAGCTGTTCCGCCACATCGGCGCCGAGACGGACGTACCAGCCGGAGACATCGGCGTGGGCGGCCGCGAGGTGGGCTTCATGGCGGGGATGATGAAGAAGCTGACCAACCGGGCGGACTGCGTGTTCACGGGCAAGGGCCTGTCTTTCGGCGGATCGTTGATCCGGCCGGAAGCGACGGGATATGGCACCGTCTATTTCGCGCAGGAGATGCTGCAGCGCACTGACCGCAGCCTGGACGGCCTGCGTGTGAGCGTGTCCGGCTCGGGCAACGTGGCGCAGTACGCGGTGGAAAAGGCGATGGCCCTCGGAGCCAAGGTGGTGACCGTGTCGGACTCGAGCGGGACCGTGATCGACAGCGACGGCTTCACCCCGGCCAAGCTGGCCGAACTCATGGAGGTGAAGAACCACCTTTACGGCCGCCTGAGCGACTACGCCGAGCGCACCGGGTGCGGCTTCCATCCTGGCGTCAAGCCTTGGGGCGTGAAGGTCGATGTCGCGCTGCCTTGCGCGACGCAGAACGAACTCGACGAGGAGGATGCGCGCGCGCTGGTCAAGAACGGCGTGCTGTGCGTCGCCGAGGGGGCCAACATGCCCTCCACCCTGGGCGCAATCAATGTGTTCGAGGCCGCAAAGGTGCTCTACGCGCCGGGGAAAGCCAGCAACGCCGGCGGCGTTGCGACGTCGGGGCTGGAGATGAGCCAGAACGCGATGCGCCTGTCCTGGCCGCGCGAGGAGGTCGATGCGCGCCTGCTGGGCATCATGCGCGGCATCCATGCGGTCTGCGTTGAGCATGGGCAGCGCGCTGACGGCAGCGTAAGCTACGCCGACGGTGCCAACATCGCCGGCTTTGTGAAGGTCGCCGACGCGATGCTGGCGCAAGGCGTGGTCTGACTGTTGGCGGGCAGCGCAGCGGAGCGGCGCGGCACGATGTCGCGCCGGCCGGGTGGTTGATCGCTGCCGTTGCCGCCGCAAGCACTGAAACCGGAATTCGACATGAACAAAGTACTTCTTCCGCTGACCGCGGTGGTCTTTTCCTTCGCCGCGCTCGCCGCCCAAGCTGAGACGGTGCACTTCGATTCGGGTAGCGCCAAAGTACATCGCGGCCACGTGGCAAGGCACAAGCACAAGGTATGGGTGCCTGCCCATCGATCGAAGGGCCGCCTGGTCAGGGGCCATTACATCTGGCGCTGACAGCACCTGCCTGTTCGGCTGGCTCTCTGCCCCGGGTTCCGGGCCTTCCCCTGCACGTCACCGCTGAAAACTCAAGCGGGCCGATTTCTTCAGGGGCCGGGCGTCGCCTTGCTGGCTTTCGGGCACTGCGCAGAATTGTGTGCTGATTCACCCCCGTGCCCATGAGGACGACCTTCCGCTCCCTCGCCAGCTTCAACTACCGGCTCTGGGCGGCGGGCGCCCTGGTGTCGAACATCGGCACCTGGATGCAGCGTACCGCGCAGGACTGGATCGTCCTCACGCAACTGACGCCGCACGACGCGACGGCGGTGGGCATCGTCATGAGCCTGCAGTTCGGCCCGCAGTTCCTGCTGCTGCCGCTGACGGGCTACGCAGCCGACCGCTTCGATCGCCGCCGCATCCTTGTCCTCACCCAATCGGCGATGGGCCTCCTCGCCTTGGGGCTGGGGATTCTCACCCTCGCCGGTGCGGTGCACCTGTGGCATGTCTACCTGTTCGCATTCCTGCTGGGATGCACGACCGCCTTCGATTCCCCGACGCGCCAGAGCTTCGTGGCGGAACTGGTCGGTGATGCGCACTTGTCCAATGCGGTGGCGCTCAACTCCACCTCGTTCAACGCGGGACGCCTGATCGGGCCGGCCGTCGCGGGCGTGTTGATCGCGCTGATCGGCAGCGGCTGGGTGTTCGTGCTCAATGCCGTGTCCTTCGCAGCCGTGCTCGCCGCGCTCGCCATGCTGCGTCCGGCGGAATTCCATGGCCGCCTGGCCCGGGCCGGCCAGCGCAGCGGCCTGGTCGATGGCGTGCGCCACGTGTGGGGCCGGCCGGACCTGAGGGCCGTGCTGGTGATGTTCTTCCTGATCGGCACTTTCGGCATGAACTTCCCGATCTACATCTCGACCATGGCCGTCTCGGTGTTCCATGTCGGGGCCAGCGAGTTCGGCCTGTTGACTTCGTCGATGGCCGTCGGGTCGGTGACCGGTGCGCTGCTGGCTGCCGGCCGCGACAAGCCGCGCATGATGTTGCTGATCGTGGCCTCGCTCGCCTTCGGTGTGACGCTGACGATCGCCGCGGCGATGCCGAGCTATCGCCTTTTTGCCGTCGCACTGTTCTTCGTCGGCCTTTCGACGCAGACCTTCACCACCACTGCGCACAGTGCCGCGCAGCTGTGGAGCGACCCGCAGTTGCGCGGCCGGGTCATCGCCCTGGTGCTGGCGGTGTCGGCCGGCAGCACGCCGCTGGGGGCGCCGCTGATAGGCATGCTCGCCAACACGTTCGGCCCGCGCTGGGCGATCGTTGCCGGCGCAAGTTCCGGCTTCCTCGCCGCGGTCGTGGGTGTGTTGGCGTTCGCGCGCCTGCGCCGGCGCGCAGCGGCATGAGGGAGCGGAGGCCCACCCATTTGTGCCGCACGGCACCGGTGTTAACCTCGAAAAGATGAGTACTTTCGCTGGTCGTTTTCGCCAGGTCGGCCTGCACCGTCCCCGGCTGCTGGTTGCCGCCATCGTGGGCACCGCTGCATTCTTCTTCCTGCCGCAAGCGTGGACCTTCACTGCACGTGTGCTGGTCGCCTGGAACCTGGGCGTATGGCCTTATCTCGCCGCACTGGTCTGGCTGATGCTGCGCACCAAGTCCGAAGGCGTGCGCGGGATCGCCAGGCAGGAACACGCCAGCAGCGTGGCCCTGATGGCGCTGATGTGCACTGCTGCCGTCCTGAGCCTGGTGGCGATCATGGTGGAACTGGCCCATGGCACCGACGGCGGCGAAAGGTCGATCTTCGTCTATGCAATCACGCTGTTGACCGTCGCCGGGTCCTGGATTCTCCTGGGCGCGCTCTATACCTTCCACTACGCGCACCTGTACTACTCGGCGCCGCCCAACCGCTTGCCGCTCGAATTCCCCGAGGGGCTCAAATCGCCCGGCTACCTGGACTTCATGTACTTCGCCTTCACGCTCTCCGTGGCCGTGCAGACCTCGGACGTGGCGGTGCGGACCACCCGCATGCGGGCGACGGTGCTCGCGCAGTCGGTGCTGTGCTTCTTCTACAACCTGGCCATCCTCGGCTTGTCGATCAACATCGCGGCCAGCCTCGCCGGAGGACGTTGACCGCAAGTCGGCGTCCGGTGTCCGGATAATCCGCGTATGAAACTTCCCTTCTCCGGCGCCTGCGCATGCGGCTCGGTGCGCTACAGATGCGCGAGCGCACCCGTTGCCATGCTGAACTGCCATTGCAGCGACTGCCAGCGTTCGAGTGGCGCTCCCTTTGCATCGGGCGTCGTCATCTTGAGTTCCGACCTCGAAATCAGCGGCGCGCCCAAGGCGTACTCCGTTCGCGGCAGCAGCGGCAAGCTGGCGACTCGCAGCTTCTGCCCGGAGTGCGGGACGCCCCTGTTCACGCAAAGCGAAGCCAATGGGCAGTTCACGTCCATCCGGTTCCCTTCGCTGGAGGATGCTTCGGGGTTCGCTCCGATGCTCGACATATGGACCTCCAGGGCGCAACCCTGGGTGTGTCTCGACGACAAACTGCCCCACTTTGCGGAGTCGCCGCAGTAGCCGGCGTGCAGCGGCTCGGGACAGCCGCCGCTGACACTGGCGCCGTTCGACTTCCGCTTCGTGCCCGCTGTCGGCCGGGGACGCGATCCAGGGCGTTTTGCGACGCGAAATGGCCACACTGCGTTTCGCGTTTGCTCCCGGCGCCGCTATCCTGCCCATCCAAAACAAGGAGGACATGATGATCGTGTGGGGTGCAAAAGGCGAAGTCGCCAATCTGGGACCACAGGCCAGCCGGCACTGTCCCACCTGTGAGAAGGAGCGCCCCTTCCATGTGATCCTGCAGTACACCGTGCGCCACATCTGGTACGTGTTCAAGTGGGTCACCGGCAAGCAGTACGTCCTGTTGTGCGACGTGTGCCAGCGCGGGAACAAGCTGGACCCGAAGCTGGTGGAGTCCAGGTTGACGAAGCCGCCGATTCCCTTCGCCACCCGATGGGGCTGGGCCTTCCTGGCCGGGATGGTCGCGATCGCGGCTGTGTTCGGCGTGTTGGACGACTCGATCCGCAGCACGAGCCGCGAGGCCTACCTGGCCGCGCCCAGGAAGGGCGACCGCTATGTCGTGAACGTCGCCAGCCTGTTGAAGACGCCGCAATCCAAGTACATGTACGGCGTGCTGCGCGTGCGCGCCGTCAACGCCGGTTCGGTCGAATTCGACGCGCCGTCGATCTTCTATGCCGGTCCCACCGGCCCGACCAAGGACATTCGGGACGAAAAGCTGGACGCTCCGGGCTACTTTTCGCCGGCACCGATCAGTCTCTCGCGCGACGAGATCGCGCGCATCCACAAGGAGCACGCCATCCACTCGATCGAGCGCGGAGCTCAGGCGAGCCTGGCGGCCGCGCCTTGACGCCTCTCCGGCGTGCTGTTGGAGCTCCGGCAGGAGCATGCGCAATCAAGGCCGATGGTCACCTGCAAGGACGGACAGCATGAAGCACCGGTTCACCATCCTGGCCGCACTCCTGGTGCTGGCCGCTTCCGCCCAAGGAGCCGAAGACGTGCCCCTTTCGAAGGCTTTCGGGAAGTGCACGGACAAGTCGGGCGGCTCGGACTTCAAGGTGATCGAGTGCCTGGGCGCCGAGTACACCCGCCAGGACAAGCGCCTGAATGATGCGTATCGCAAATTGCTGGCCCGTCTCTCGAAACAGAAGGGCGAGGAGCTTCGCAAGGTGCAGCGCGTGTGGCTCGCGTACGTCGAGGCCGAGTGCGCTTTCCTGTACGACAACGAGGCGTTTGCCGGCACGGCGGACCGGGTCGATGCGAGCTCCTGCAACGTGACCGAGCGCGCCCGCCGCGCGGCGGATCTGGAAAGCTTCCTCGTGCGTCTGGAAGAAAAGTGAATCCCATGACCTTGCAACGGCTGCGCCCGTTTCTCCTCGCACTCGCGGCCAGCAGCTTGTGCTTGTGCGCGGCGGCCCAGAATTTCGAGCTCGCAGGCCAGTGGCGCAGCGCGAAGTGGACACCCGGATCGTGGAACGGAATGCACCGGCTGCCCCAGGTGTACTGCCTCACCTTTCCGGCCGCCGGAACGGTCATGGGAACCGGCCACGGGTTCTATAACAAAGGTGGCATCTACCTGACCCAGGTGCTCTACCCGGACCGGGTCGTTGCGTCCATCGTCGCTTCCACCATCCCGGCCGGCCGCAGCGCCAGCGAGGAGATCTCCCGCTTGCTCGCAACGGAAACACAGGCCGAGGCCGCCTATGGCGTCAGCTACAACATCACGCAGGGGGAGACTGCCTTCGGGGCGACCGTCAGCCTGAGGATCAAGGATGTCGCGCCGGAAAGCCGCGGTGGCCCGTTCCCGCTGGTCCGGGCGCTGATCCGGCCGGCCAAAGCGCCCATCGAAACGCTGTCGGTGCACCGTCTCTTCGCGCGCGGGTCGAACAGGTTCGAAGTCGCCACCTTCCAGATGGCTCCCGAAGGCGCGAATGCGGGCACGGAGGCTGCCATGACGGAGCGCCTGGCGGGCCTGGCTGACGGCATCGTCCGATCGCTGCAGGAGTGCACCGCTTCCATGCCCGCGGTCGTGCGGCAATGAGGCGCAGCGCGCCTTTCCCGTTTCTTTCAGCCGTCGTCTGCAGCCTGGGCTTGTTTTCGGCGGCTGCCGCGCAGACCTCGGTGCCCGCCTACCGGCCGGTCCTGCTTGCCGGTTGTGCATTGCCGGAGGGGAAGCACATTGCGTTGCCACTCGACGTAGAGCTCAGGCTGGCCGTGGATTCGTCCGGCGCCGTCTTGGGCGTCGAGGTGAGCAAGGGATCGGGTCGTCCCGAGGTCGATGCGGCATTTGCGAGCGCTGCCGGGGCATGCCGCTTCGCGCCTGTCCCGCAAGCCGGGCTCGACGGCAGGAATGGCGCGGAACACAAGTTGGCGTATCGGTACGACGGAGGACCACCGCCGCTGGGCATGCATGGGTGCTTCGCCACCGAATATCCGCGCGGCGCCCAGCTGCGTGAGGAGGAGGGCACCAACAGCATCTCCTTCCGCCTGCCCGCGGGCGACGCGCAGCCGCAGGTCAGGCTGTCTCGCTCCAGCGGCTCTGCCAGCCTGGATGCGGAGGCATTGCTGCGCGCCAGCCGCT
>JAQGMY010000414.1 GCA_028292105.1 Ramlibacter sp. | reverse complement strand
AGCGCAAGACGAAATAGGCGGCCAGGCAGTACAGCACCACCGCGAAGACTTTCCTCAGGGGACGCGTGTCCATCCGGTGGGCAGTGCGCGCGCCCACCGGCGCCAGCGCCATGCTGAAGATGGAGATCACCACCAGGCCCGGCAGGTACAGGTAGCCGAAGGCGCCCGGCGGTCCCTGCGACAGCCCCTGGCCGGCCCACACGTAGCCCAGGGTGCCGGCCAGCGCGATGGGAAACCCGAGCGCCGCCGAGGTGCCGACCGCCTCGTGGATCTTGATGTTGCACCAGAGCATGAACGGCACCGACACGAACGCGCCCCCGGCGCCCACCAGCGACGACAGCAGGCCGATGCCGTTGCCCACGCCGAAGGTGGCCAGCGGGCCGGGGAGGGTGCGGCCCGGCTGGGGCTTGCGGTCCAGGAAGATCTGCGTCGCCGAGAAGGCCACGAAGATGGCGAACAGGATGCCCAGCAGCTTGCCCGGCAGCGCCACCGCCACCCGGGCGCCGACCAGCGACCCCACCAGGATGCCCGGCGCCAGCACCTTGACCACCGGCCACAGCACCGCGCCACGTTTGTGGTGCGCGCGCACCGACATCAGCGAGGTGAAGCAGATGGTGGCCAGCGACGTCGCCACCGCCATCTTCAGCGTCAGGTCGGCCGGATAGTCGCGCTGCGCCAGGATGATCGCCACGAACGGCACCATCACCATCCCGCCCCCGATGCCCAGCAACCCCGCCAGGAATCCGGTGCAGGTGCCGATCAGGGCGAGTTCGAGGAGGAGACGGGGGTCGAGCACGTTCGTTGTTCTTGTTGCCGCTGCGCGCGGCCCCGCATTGTGGCAAACCGCGCGCGCCACTTTTCGCGTCGCGTGCGCGACGGCGTCGACTTCCCCGGCCACCAGGACGCGCTCGGAACGAGCCGCGGCCCCGGCACCGAAGTAGCCCCTGGCGCGGCGCCTGCACCCCAAAGCCTCGCTCCCTCTCCCCCTCGGGGGAGAGGGTTGGGGTGAGGGGGTTCCTGAGAGCGGTGTCTGCAAGCAGACGCCGATGAAAAACGGGCTGCGAATGCAGCCCGTTTTGAAAGAGGTGTCTGCTGTGTGGCCGGACCGGCATCCTGAACCGGGGTTCAGGTGGGCGAGGTCAGCCTGACGTTGGGTTCATCTGACGCGAGACGATCACGCTGGTCAGGAATGTTCCAAGCCCGGTGCTCGAAGAGCATTGGTTCAAGGAAATATAAAGCCCGGTACGCACTGCAGACGATCCCATTCTAGGACCTGAATCGCGCCGCGGGTGCAAAGCGATCGTGAAGTCCTGCAAGTTTCAGGGCTTGACTTCGCGGCGCTTGACTCAACTGTCTGCTGGTTCCTACAGCAGGCGTCCGTCGTCGGCCAGCGCCTTGTCCAGGCGCACCATCAATTGCGCCAGGCGCACGTCTTCGCCGAGGCCGCGCAAGCCGGTGGCGGTGGCGTCGTTGCTGGCGAAGGCGGACGCATGCAGCGCGGGGCTGGCCGGAGAGGCGGGCCGCTCGGCCACGTCGAAGGCGAGGTTCAGGGCGGCGAGCACGGCGATGCGGTCGCGCGCCTTCACCTTGCCGGCGTCGCGGATCCTGCACATGGCCGTGTCGACCTTCTCCACGGCTTCGAGCAGGCGCTGTTCGCCGCCTTCCGGGCAACCGAGCAGGTAGCTCTGGCCCATGATCTGCACTTCTAGCTGCTTCATGCGGGGGTATTCAGGTCGGGGAGCCGTTCCAGCAGCGCGTCGACACGCGAGCGCGCGGCCGACAGGCGCGACTTCAGCGAGTCGCGTTCCTGCGTGAGCAGCTCCACCTGTTCGGCGAGCAGCGCATTGGTGCGCTGCAACTCTTCGTAGCGAACGAGCAGACGCTCGACGCGTTCGACGAGAGGGTCGATCTGGGAGCCACTGGCCATGCCTGAATTGTAGGGTTTTGTGTCGGAAAGCGATCTAGAATCAGGACGTTGGTGCTCGCGGTGTGGTTCGCATGCCGCAGTTCAACGGGAAGCAGGAGGGCTTTCGCGTACGCAGTAATACGTGCTGCGCGAGCCTAACCTGCGCTGCCCCCGCAACGGTAAGCGGAGGTGATTTGCGCCGTCAGGCGCAGCGGTCTCTCTGGTCGTCGCGCCGCCAGGCGCAGCGGTCTCTTGTGATCGCGGCGTCAGGCGCAGCGGTCTTTGTGATCGCGCGCGAATCACCACTTCCATCAATCGAGCCACTGGGACGCGCGTGAAACAGCGCGCCTGGGAAGGCGATGGACGTTCTTCCGCCAGCCCGGATACCGGCCAACGAGGTGGTGGTGCGCGCGAGCGTGCCGCCGTGACGCCAACGCACCGGCGGGGAACCCGGTGCAGGCATTCGTTCCGGTTTTTCTCATCACATGGCTCTTTTCCAGCTCGACGCGCGTACCGCCTGGTCCGTCGCGGTCTTCCTCGCCTCATCCTCCGCCTTCGCCCAATCCACCTTGCCCGAGGTGGTGGTCTCCGCCAGCCGTACCGAACAGCGGGTGCGGGACGCGCTGCCGGCCACCACCCTCATCACGCGCGAGCAGATCGAGCTGGCGCAGACGCCCGACCTGCCCACCTTGCTGCGCAACGTGGCCGGCGTGGAGTTCACCCAGAACGGCGGCATGGGCACCGTCTCCAGCGCGTTCCTGCGCGGCGCCGAGTCGCGCCACACCCTGGTGCTGATCGACGGTGTGCCGGTGAACAACCTGAACTTCGGCACGGCTGCGCTGGAGCACCTGCCCATCGCCGACGTCGAAAGGATAGAGGTGGTGCGCGGCAACGTGTCCAGCCTGTATGGCAGCGCGGCCGTCGGGGGCGTGGTCCAGATCTTCACGCGGCAGCCCGGGAACACGCCTCATGCAAGCCTCAGCACCCAGGCCGGCACGAACGGGTTGCTCCAGGCCAGCGGCAGCGCTTCGGTCAAGTTGCCTTCGGGCACCGGCTTGCGAGCGACGGTCGAGACGCTGCGCAACCGCGGCTTCAACTCCATCCGGCAGGAAGAGCGCGCCGGCACCAACCCGGACCGCGACGGCTACCACCGCCGCTCGGCCTCGGCGGCCGTCACGCAGGACATCACGGGCGGCCACTCGCTCGGACTGACGCTGCGCGAGGCGCGCGGCACCACGCAATACGACAGCCAGTTCGGCCCGGCCACCCAGCCCGACGAATCCGACTTCGTCGAGCGTGGCGCCACGCTGGTGGGGCATTTCAAGCTCGGCGACGTCCGCCTGGACGCGCTGCTGGCGCGCTCCGAAGACAGGCTGGATGCGGACCTCACCGCCTTTCCCTTCTTCATCGGCTCGCGCAGCGACAACGCCCAGCTCGGGGCCGAATGGCAGTTCCGCCCGGGCCAGCGCATCACCGCCGGCCTGGAGCAAACGCGACAGCGCCTGGAAAGCGACACGGTCTACAACCAGTCCAGCCGGCGGCTGAACAGCGCGCGCATCGGCTACATCCTGGATGCCGCGCAGCACCAGTTGCAGCTGAACGTGCGGCAGGACCGCTACAGCGACTTCGGTTCGGCCAACACCTGGCTGGCCGCCTACGGTTACCGCATCACCGATGCCTGGCGCGTCAGCGCCTCGGCATCCACCGGTTTCGTCGCGCCGACCTTCAACGACCTCTACTATCCCTTCGGCGGCAACCCGGCGCTGCGGCCGGAGCGGGTGAAGTCGGCCGAACTGGGCCTGCAATATGCGGTGGCGGGGCAGGAGTTCCGCGCCACCTTGTTCCAGAACCGCTTCACCAACCTGATCGCCAGCGACCTGTTCTTCAACCGCGTGAACATCGGCAATGCCCGCACGCGCGGCATCGAGCTGACCTACCAGGGGCGCGTGCTCGGCACCGATGTGAATGCAGGCGTGACCAGCCAGGATCCGCGCGACCTCGACACCGGCAACCGGCTGCGCCGCCGGGCGGCGACGCTGGCGCAGCTGGCGGCCAACCGCGACGTGGGCGCCTGGCAGTTCGGCGGCCGCCTGCGCTACAGCGGGGCGCGTGACGATGCGCCGTACCGCCTGGGCGCGTATGCGGTGATGGACCTCACGGCCGGCTACAAGGTTTCCAGGGAACTCCGTGTCTTCGGCCGGGTCGAGAACGTCTTCGACCGTGACTACGAGACGGTGTACGGTTACCGGCAAGCCGGCCGCGGCGTGTTCGTCGGGCTGGCGTGGCAGCCCCGCCTCTGATGACCGTTGCCGACATCCCGCGCGGCCCCCGCCGCATCGTCTGCCTCACCGAGGAGGCCACGGAGTGGCTGTACCTCCTCGGCGAGGAGGCGCGCATCGTCGGCATCTCCGGCTACACCGTGCGGCCGCGGCGGGCGCGCGAGGAAAAGCCGAAGGTCAGCGCCTTCCTGTCGGCCAAGATCGACAAGATCCTTGACCTGCGGCCGGACTGCGTCTTCGGTTTTTCCGACCTGCAGGCCGACATCGCGGCGGAGCTGGTGCGCAAGGGCGTGCAGGTCACGATCTTCAACCAGCGCAGCATCGAGGAGATCTTCTCGATGCTGCTGCAGGTGGCCGCCATGGTGGGCCGGGCGGACGATGGCTTGCGCTTGCTCGAAGACATGCGCTCGCGGCTGCTGGAAATCGAAGCGGCCGGCCGCGCGTTGCCGCGCCGCCCGCGCGTCTTCTTCGAGGAGTGGGACAGCCCGCACATCAGCGCCATCCGCTGGGTGTCGGAGCTGGTGGGGATCGCCGGGGGCGACGACGTCTTCCCGGAGCTGGCGCAGCAGTCGCTGGGCAAGGACCGCATCATCGCCCAGGGCGCCGAGATCGTGCAGCGCAATCCGGACATCATCATCGGCTCCTGGTGCGGCAAGAAATTCCGCCCGGAGAAGGTCGCGGCGCGCGAGGGCTGGGGGCTGGTGAATGCCGTCAGGGACAAGCAGCTGTTCGAGATCAAGTCCTCGGACATCCTGCAGCCCGGGCCGGCGGCTTTGACGGATGGGGTGGAGCAGTTGCACCGGATTTTTCTGGAGTGGGGCAAGCGTGTTGGTGTTTGAGCGTTCCCTCGCCCCAGCCCTCTCCCGCAAGCGGGAGAGGGAGCAGTTCCCGCTTGACTCCCTTGCCCTCTGGGAAAGGCTTGGGGTGAGGGCACGCGGCGCCGGCTACGTCCTGTGCCTCCTCCTCCTCTTGGCTCTCCCAGCGCAGGCCCTCACCGTCACCGACGACCGCGGCCTCCAGGTCTCCATCCCCGCCATGCCGCGACGCATCGTCTCCCTCTTGCCCTCCCTCACCGAATTCACCTGTGCCCTCGGCGCCTGCGACCGCCTGGTCGGTGTCGACGACTACTCCAACTTCCCGGCTTCCGTGCGTGCGCTGCCCCATGTCGGCGGGCTGGAAGACGCGCGCATCGAAGCGATCGTTGCCCTCAAGCCGGACCTGGTCCTGACCCCCACGTCCTCGCGCGCGCTCGAGCGCCTCGAAGCGCTCGGCCTCAAGGTGCTGGCGCTCGAACCGCGCACCTTCGCCGACGTGCAGCGGGTGCTGACCCTGCTGGGCCCCGTGCTTGGCGCCCGCGACCCGCAAGCGGTCTGGCGCAGCATCGAACAAGGCGTGGACGCCGCGGCGCGCGAGCTGCCGCCGGCGCTGCGCGGCACCACCGTCTATGTCGAAGTGAGCAGCGTTCCCTATGCGGCCGGCGAAGCGTCCTTCATCGGCGAGCTGCTGACGCGCATCGGCGCCCGCAACATCGTGCCGGCGGCGCTCGGACCTTTCCCGAAGCTCAATCCCGAGTTCGTGGTCCGCGCCGACCCGCAGGTGGTCATGCTGGCTGCAGACGAGGCCGCCGGCCTGCGTTCACGCCCCGGCTGGCAGCGCATGCGCGCGATCCGCGAAGGCCGCATCTGCACCTTCGACCGCAACGAGGGCGACGTGCTGGTGCGCGCCGGCCCGCGCATGGCCGAGGGCGCGCGACTCATGGTGCGCTGCCTGCGGGGTGCACGGGGTAAGCAGCGGTGAAAGCCCGTCCGCTGCGTGATCCCGCGGTCCTGCTGTCCTGGTTGCTGGCGGCCGGCGCGCTCCTGCTGGCGCTGGGCATCACCGTCGGCAGCACGGGCTGGGAGCCCGTGCACCAGGCCACCGGCGCCGGCCGCACCATCCTGTGGGAGATCCGCCTGCCGCGCTCACTGGGCGCGTGGCTGGCCGGTGCCCTGTTGGGTCTGGCCGGTGCGATCGCGCAAGGCCTGTTCCGCAACCCGCTGGCCGATCCGTATCTGCTGGGCAGCGCCGCCGGGGCCGCCTTCGGCGTCGCATTGCTGCTGGCGCTGACCGGGGGCGGGTCGCTCGCCGTGGCGGCCTGGGGTCCGCGCATCGGCATCACCGGGGCCGCCTTCATCGGGGCGCTGGTGGCGGTGAGCGTCACGCTGGTGCTCGCGCGTGGGGTCCAGCACACCATGCGTTTGCTGCTGGCCGGCGTGATCGTCGGCATGGTGTTCGGCGCCTTCGCGTCGCTGGCGATGTTCCTGGCGCCGGAGCTGCTGCGCACGATGCAGGCCTTCCTGCTGGGAACCACCGGATTTCTCGGCTGGCCGAGCATCACGGTGCTGGGCGTCGCCCTGGCAGCCACCGCCGCGGCCTCCATGGCCAGCAGCCGCGCGCTCGATGCACTGGCGCTGGGCGAGACCACCGCCGCCAGCCTGGGCGTGGCGCTGCGGCCGCTGCGGCTGGTGCTGGTCGCCGCGATGGCGCTGGCAACCGGCGCGGCCGTCGCGCACGTCGGCCTGATCGCCTTCATCGGGCTGATCGCGCCGCACCTGGTGCGCGGGTTGGCGGCGCCCACGCACCGCTGGCTGCTGCCGCTGTCGGCGCTGGCCGGTGG
>JAQGMY010000162.1 GCA_028292105.1 Ramlibacter sp. | reverse complement strand
GTCCTTCAGCCCCACGCAGGCGGCAATGTCGCCGGCGCGGATCTCGTCGACTTCGAGGCGGTTGTTGGCGTGCATCTGCACGATCCGGCCGATGCGCTCTTTCTTGCCGCGGATCGGGTTGTAGACGCTGTCGCCCTTGGTCAGCACGCCGGAATAGACGCGCACGAAGGTCAACTGGCCCACGAACGGGTCGGTCATCAGCTTGAAGGCCAGCGCCGAGAACTTCTCCCCGTCGTCGGCGCGGCGGGTCACCGGCTTCTCGTCGTCGTCCATGCCCTTGACCGGGGGAATGTCCACCGGCGACGGCATCAGTTCGATGACGGCGTCGAGCATGCGCTGCACGCCCTTGTTCTTGAACGCGGTGCCGCACAGCATCGGCTGGATTTCGCTGGCGATGGTGCGGGTGCGCAAGCCCAGGGTGATCTCCTCTTCGGTCAGATCACCTTCTTCCAGGTACTTGTTCATCAGCTCGTCGTTGGCTTCGGCCGCGGCCTCGACCATCTTCTCGCGCCATTCCTTGGCCTGCTCGAGCAGCTCGGCCGGGATCTCGGCGTAGTTGAACTTCATGCCCTGGGACGCTTCGTCCCAGTAGATGGCCTTCATCTTGCGCAGGTCGACCACGCCCTTGAAGTTCTCTTCCGCGCCGATCGGGATCACGATCGGCACCGGGTTGGCCTTCAGGCGCAGCTTCATCTGCTCGTAGACCTTGAAGAAGTTGGCGCCGGTGCGGTCCATCTTGTTGACGAACGCAAGGCGCGGCACCTTGTACTTGTTGGCCTGGCGCCAGACCGTCTCCGACTGCGGCTGCACGCCGCCCACGGCGCAGTACACCATGCAGGCACCGTCGAGCACGCGCATGCTGCGCTCGACTTCAATCGTGAAGTCGACGTGCCCGGGGGTGTCGATGATGTTGATGCGGTGCTCGGGGAAGGACAGGTCCATGCCCTTCCAGAAGCAGGTGGTCGCCGCCGACGTGAGCGTGATGCCACGCTCCTGCTCCTGCTCCATCCAGTCCATGGTGGCGGCGCCGTCGTGTACTTCGCCGATCTTGTGGTTCACGCCGGTGTAGAAAAGGATGCGCTCGGTCGTGGTGGTCTTGCCGGCGTCGATGTGAGCCGAAATACCAATGTTGCGATAGCGCTCGATAGGCGTCTTGCGGGCCATGATGATCTTTCGTTTAAAAAGGGAGCAGGCCCGCTCGTGGCGGGCCCGCACTCCCATATTGGGGCTCTTGTTAGAAGCGGAAGTGGCTGAAAGCCTTGTTCGCTTCTGCCATGCGGTGAACTTCGTCACGCTTTTTCATGGCGCCGCCACGGCCTTCCGTGGCTTCCATCAGTTCGTTGGCCAGCCGCAGGGCCATCGACTTTTCGCCGCGCTTCTTGGCGGCTTCCTTCAGCCAGCGCATGGACAGCGCCAGGCGGCGGACCGGGCGCACTTCGACGGGCACCTGGTAGTTGGCGCCGCCGACGCGGCGGGACTTCACTTCGACCATGGGCTTGACGTTGCTGATGGCCATGGTGAACGCCTCGACCGGGTCACGGCCGGGGTTCTTCTTCTCGATCTGCTCGAGGGCACCGTAGACGATGCGCTCGGCGACCGCCTTCTTGCCGCCTTGCATGATCACGTTCATGAACTTGGCAAGCTCGACATTGCCGTACTTGGGATCCGGCAGGATTTCACGCTTAGGGACTTCGCGACGACGTGGCATTTCAAACCTCTACTATTGCTTCAGCCTGGCTTGTCCCTTGCGGGGGCCCAGGGAGCCATTCGGCATCCCGCTTACTCGACCCACAGGCGACATTGCCTGCTTCGGGTCACTACGCTTCTCTCAGCCTGCCAGGCTGGGAAGCACCGACAAACTACCTGGCCGTCAGGCCTTCTTCGGGCGCTTGGCGCCGTACTTGGAACGGGACTGCTTGCGGTCCTTGACACCTTGCAGGTCAAGGGACCCGCGCACGATGTGGTAACGCACACCGGGCAAGTCCTTCACGCGGCCGCCGCGCACCAGGACCACCGAGTGTTCCTGGAGGTTGTGGCCTTCACCGCCGATGTAGGAGATGACTTCGAAGCCGTTGGTCAGGCGGACCTTGGCGACCTTGCGCAGAGCCGAGTTCGGCTTCTTGGGCGTGGTGGTGTACACGCGAGTGCACACGCCCCGGCGCTGGGGGCTGTTCTGCATCGCGGGGGACTTCGAGTTGACTTTCTCGACTTCCCGGCCCTGACGCACGAGCTGGTTGATGGTTGGCATTAAGAAAACGTCCCTAAACGTTTGAGAAAAACTGCTTCCGCCACACTGGTCCAGCCTGGCGGAAATGAAAATGCTCTCCCGCCCCAAATTGCAGGAAAGCCGACGAGTATAGCGCGAAGGAGGAAAACCCCTCAACCCCGACGGCAGGCGTCACGCAGTGTCGGAGGGTGTGCAGCTTTGCTGCGCACCCCGCGTGACCTATTTGATCCAGAGCCGGATCGCGTCCCAGGCGCGGCCGAAGATCCCCGCCTGTTCCACCGCCTGCAACGCCACCAGGGGCACTTCGCGCAGCAGCTGGTCGCCCGCCAGGATCCTGAGCGTGCCGACCTGCTGGCCCTTGGTGAAGGGCGCCACCAGCGGGTCGGCCCGGGCGACCTGGGTCCTGATGCGGGCGGCGCTGCCTGCTGGCACGGCCAGCACGATGGGCTGCGCCTGGCCCAGCTTCACGGTCCTCTCGGTGCCCTTCCAGACCGGCGGCTCGAGCACCGACTGGTTGGCGTCGAACAGCTTCAGCCCTTCGTAGGCGGTGTAGCCCCAGTTCAGCAGCCTCTGCGCCTCGTTGGCGCGATGGAGCTCGCTCGTCGCGCCCAGCACGATGGCCAGCAAGCGGCGACCCTGCAGGTTCGGGAAGTCGCGCTTGGCGGTGGCGACCAGGCAGTAGCCGGCCGTGTCGGTCTGCCCGGTCCCCAGGCCGTCCACCGTCGGATCGCGGAACAGCAGCATGTTCCGGTTGGTGTCGTTGGCCGTCGGCGTGCCCTGGTAGCGGTACTTCCTGATCGAGTAGTACGGCCGGGCTTCCGGGAAGTCCTGCATCAGGCGTGTCGCCAGGATGCTCAGGTCACGCGCGGTCGTCAGGTGGCCGGGGGCCCTCAGGCCCTCCGGGTTCTTGTACGTGGTGTTCTTCATGCCCAGCGCCTGGGCCTGCTGGTTCATCAGTTCGACGAAGTGTTCGGCGGTGCCACCCACGCCCTCGGCCAGCGCCATCGTGGCGTCGTTGCCGGACTGCACGATCATCCCCTTGATGAGGTCGTCGACCGGCACCTGCATCTTCGGATCGATGAACATGCGCGAGCCGGGCATCTTCCAGGCGCGCTCGCTGACCGGCAGCGTCTGCTTCAGGTCGATCTTCTTGCTCTTGATCGCCTGGAACACCAGATAGCCCGTCATCAGCTTGGTGAGCGAAGCCGGCTCCACCGGTGAATCGATGTCGCGCGAAGCCAGGATCTGGTCGGCGCTGACATCGAGCAGCAGATAGCTCCTGGCGGCCACGTCCGGCGGCTGTGGGGCCTGGGCGGCGGCCGCCAGGCAGAACAAGACCAGCAGCGACGCCACCAGCGCCTGCATCCAACGTGTTCTCATCCAGGTGTTCGAAGGTGGCGCACCACCAGGCTCTTCAGAAGCGGCAATTGTCCGTGAAAGAAATGCTCCACCCCCGGCACCACGGTAACGGGCAGTGACTGGGGCCGAGCCCAGTCGAGCGCCGCCGCCAGTGGAACGGTATCGTCGGTCTCACCGTGGATGACGAGCGCACGGTCGTGGCTGTGGGCCGGCAACGGCGGCACTGCGAAGCGCGACGCGGCAACGCCGACCAGCACGATGGCCGCGATCTCGCGTTCGGACCAGAGCGCCTGCACGGCTTGCGCCGTCACGAACGCGCCGAAGGAAAAGCCGGCCAGGGCCAGGGTGCCGGTGGGCGCCAGCGATTGCACGATGTGCTGCAGGTCCTGCGCTTCCCCGCGCCCTTCGTCGTAGGCACCTTCGCTGCTCCCCACACCGCGGAAGTTGAAGCGCAGCGCGGTCCATCCGCATTGCACGAAGGCCCGCGCCAGCGTTTGCACCACCTTGTTGTCCATGGTGCCGCCGAACAGCGGATGCGGATGCGCTATCACCGCGGTGCCGCGGACCGTGCCCTGCGGCTGGTCGCGCAGCAACTGGATCCGGCCGGCCGCACCGGCCAGTTCCAGCCGCTCGGTGCTGGCGTTCATGGAAGATCAGCGGCCCAGGTGCGGCGGCGTCAGCAGGCGCTCCACCACCTTGCCGTTCTTCAGGTGCGACTCGACGATCTCGTCGATGTCACTGGCGTCCACGTACGTGTACCAGACGCCTTCGGGATAGACCACGGCAATGGGGCCGCCCTGGCACCGGTCGAGGCAACCCGACTTGTTGACACGCACCTTGCCCGGCCCTGTCAGTCCCGCGGCCTTGACCTGCTTCTTGCAGCGGTCGAATGCCGCTTGGGCGTCGTGATCCGCGCAGCAAGCTTCGCCGTTCTCCCGCTTGTTCAGGCAGAAGAAGACGTGGTGCTTGTAGTACTGGGGATCAGGCTGGGGCGCGCTCATGCGGCGATTGTAGGAGGCGACTCCCGGCGGGAAATGCGCAGCAGCACATAAACCAGCACCGCGTAAGGCCAGAGCCATCCGAGCCACTGCGCCAGGCCATAGGCGCGAATGAAACGCCCCTGCTCCCAGGCCTGCAGGGTATTGGCGAAGTAGGCGCTGGCCGGAGCCTGGTTCAGCACGCTGAGGTGCACGACGACGGCGATCAGCAGCACGGCCGCACAGCCGCGACGGGGCACGGCCAGCATCAGCATCGACAGCATCAGGCCGAACAGGAGGCCATAGCGCACCGGCATGCTGAGCCAGGCCCAGGCGTGGGTCGGCCCCCAGCTGAGTGCCGCGGACAGCGCCGTCACGCCCGCACCCGCGGCGACCGCCACCACGGCGAACGCGGCGCGGCGCCCGACCGATCGCAGGACGGTGTAGCCCAGCAGCGATGGGATGAACGCGCCCAGCGCCACGCACAGCAGTTCGGCGGCAGGCACCAGCGGCTGCAGTTCCACCTCGCGCAGCGGGATCCACTCCAGGAACGGCGTGTCGATCAACCATTCCGAAATTGCGCTCTCCATGCGTTCCAGCACCTGCCCCAATCCCAGCGGCACGGCGGCCGGGAAAAGCAGGGCGAACGGCCACAGTGCCAGCAACACCAGGGCGCCGCGCGCCTCCGGGATGAACCAGCGATCGCGAAAGCGGCTCCAGCTGTCGATCGCGCCGGCCAGCTCCAGCGCCGTGGCCAGGACAGCGCCCACCAGGGTGCCGGCAACGTTCAGCCCGAAGTCGACGTTGGAGGCGACCCGGGAGGGCAGGAAGTTCTGCACGCCCTCCATCAGGAACGACAGCGCGGTGCCCGCCAGCACGGCCACGGCGATGCCGCCGAGGTTGGGATGCGCGGCCAGCCAGCGGACCGTGCCGCGGCGCATGAAGCTGAGCGCCAGCAGGAATCCGAGCGGCACATAGCCGACGACGTTGGCCCCCAGGTCGAAGCCGGTCCAGTACTTCGGCCAGCCCGCCAGCATGAACTCCCAGGGCGCAATGTCCTGGTTGCGCCAGCCCGAGAACGGGTAGAGGCTGGCGTAGACGATCAGGAGGGCGTAGGCCCCGGAAAGGGGCCAGGCAGCAGTCTTGTGCTTCATTTCAGAAGGGCTTGACCACCACGAGCACCACCGCCGCGGCGAGGAACAGCACCGGCAGTTCATTGAACCAGCGGAACCAGCGATGGCTGCGCCGGCTTTCCCCCGACACGATCTTGCGCAGCAACACGGCGCACGCATGGTGATAGCCGACCGTCAGCAGCACGATCGCCAGCTTGGCATGCATCCAGCCGGCGCCCCGCCCCACCCCATAGCCCAGCCACAGCCACAGGCCCAGCAAGACAGCCGGCACGGCGAGCATGGTGGTGAAGCGCAGCAACTTGCGCGCCATCAGGACCAGGCGCTGCCGCTCCGCCTCGGATCCCACCGGCACCATGGCCAGGTTGACGAAGATGCGCGGCAGATAGAAGAGCCCCGCGAACCACGAGGCGACGAAAACGATATGGAAGGCCTTGACCCAGAGCATGGCTGCGGAGTGTACGGACGCGCCAGCATGGCAGGGGGCGGGGAGCTGGAGGCAAAAAAAAGCCCCGGCTCCTGTGAGCCGGGGACTGGAAGCCTTTTTGCTGTCACACATCAAGGCCCCGCTCAGGGAGGAAAAGCGGGGAGCGGCATGCCGCCCGCTGCGAATTTAACAGGGCGCGCAGGGGCTTTCAAGCCTAAAGTCCTAAGTTCTCAAACGCCGCCATCCCCGGGCGGGACCTGTGCCTACGTGTCGTGCCGACGGACGGGCCAGGTGCCATGGGGCACAATTTCCACATGAGTCCTCACGCCCCCTTTCCGCACGGCCGGCCCCGCCGGCTGCGGCGCGACGAGTTCACACGCAACCTGGTTCGTGAGCACTCGGTCACGTCCAGCGACCTGATCTACCCCGTGTTCGTCGTCGACGGGCACAAGCAGCGGCAGGCAGTCGCCTCGATGCCCGGCGTCGACAGGCTCAGCCTGGACCTGCTGCTGGGGGTGGCCGAAGAATGCGTGAAGCTGGGCATCCCGGCACTGGCGCTGTTCCCTGTGATCGACCCGGCATTGAAGACGCCCGACGGCCGCGAGGCGTGCAACCCGCAAGGCCTGGTGCCGCGCGTGGTGCAGCGCCTGAAACAGGAGTTTCCGCAGCTCGGCGTCATGACCGACGTCGCCCTGGACCCGTTCACCAGCCACGGCCAGGACGGACTGCTCGATGAAACCGGCTACATCCTCAACGACGAGACGGTCGAAGTGCTGGTGCAGCAGGCGCTCACGCAGGCGCAGGCCGGTGTCGACATCGTGGCGCCCAGCGACATGATGGACGGGCGCATCGGCGCCATCCGGCAGGCGCTGGAGGCGCGCGGGCACATCCACACGCGGATCATGGCGTACAGCGCCAAGTACGCCAGCGCCTTCTACGGCCCGTTCCGCGACGCCGTCGGCTCCGCCGCCAACCTGGGCAAGAGCAACAAGAAGGTGTACCAGATGGATCCCGGCAACAGCGACGAAGCCTTGCGCGAAGTCGCGATGGACCTGGCCGAAGGCGCCGACATGGTGATGGTCAAGCCGGGCATGCCCTACCTGGACATCGTGCGCCGGGTAAAAGACACGTTCAAGGTGCCAACCTTTGCCTACCAGGTCAGCGGCGAATACGCGATGCTCAAGGCGGCCGCGCAAAACGGTTGGCTCGACCACGACAAGGTAA
>JAQGMY010000394.1 GCA_028292105.1 Ramlibacter sp. | reverse complement strand
TCATCGCGCCCATCGGCCGCGGCCAGCGCGCCCTGATCGTCGCCCCGCCCAAGAGCGGCAAGACGGTGATGATGCAGCACATCGCCCACGCCATCGCCGCCAACCACCCGGACGTCCACATGATGGTCCTGCTGGTGGACGAGCGGCCGGAAGAAGTGACGGACATGCAGCGCTCGGTCAAGGCCGAAGTGATCGCGTCCACCTTCGACGAGCCGGCGGCGCGCCCCGTGCACGTGGCCGAAATGGTGATCGAGCGCGCCAAGCGCCTGGTCGAACTGAAGAAGGACGTGGTGATCCTGCTGGACTCGATCACCCGCCTGGCCCGCGCCTACAACAACGTCGTGCCGTCGTCGGGCAAGGTGCTCACCGGCGGTGTCGACTCCAACGCCCTGCAGCGCCCCAAGCGCTTCCTGGGCGCGGCCCGCAACGTCGAAGAAGGCGGCTCGCTGACCATCATCGCCACGGCGCTGATCGACACCGGCTCGCGCATGGACGAAGTGATCTTCGAGGAGTTCAAGGGCACGGGCAACTGTGAACTGCACCTCGATCGCCGCCTCTACGAAAAGCGCGTGTTCCCGTCGATCCAGCTGAACCGCAGCGGCACCCGCCGCGAGGAACTGCTGCTGGCCCCCGAAATCCTGCAGAAGACCCGGATCCTGCGCCAGTTCATGTACAACATGGACGAGATCGAGGCGATGGAAATGGTGCTCAAGTCGATGAAGGCCACGAAGACCAACGTGGAATTCTTCGACATGATGCGGCGCGGCGGCTGATCGCAGTGGTGCGCAAAGCTGCGCTTTGCACACCCTACGAAACCGCTTCTTCCCCGTAGGGAGTGCTGCTTCGCTGCGCACCATGCAGCCCACCCCAGCCACGCTATAATCGCAGGCTTCCCGGAAAGTACGCCAGATGTCCTGGCACGGCTGCCGGCACTGACCAAGGACACCCCATGAAAGACGGCATTCACCCCACGTACCGCGACGTCTGCTTCCAGGACCTGTCGAACGGCTTCAAGTTCGTCACCCGCTCCTGCGTGAACGCGCGCGACAAGATCACGATGGAAGACGGCCGTGAACTGCCGCTCTTCAAGCTGGACACCTCCAGCGAGTCGCACCCCTTCTACACGGGCACCCAGAAGTCCGTGAACGACATGGGCGGCCGCGTCGACAAGTTCTTCAAGAAGTTCGGCAAGCCGGGCGCCCCGAAGTAAGAAGAACGGGTCAACCCCCCAAAAAGGCAGCCATGGCTGCCTTTTTTCTTGGGCGGCAGCCTGTGACACACTCGCGCGCGTGAACCAGCCGACTCCCGCCATCGTCGCCCAGAGCGCCGTGCGCCGCCTGCCGCGGCTGGCCCTGCTGCTGTTCTGCGTCGCGTACGTGCTGCCCGGCTTCCTCGGCCGCTCGCCGTGGAAGAACGCGGACATGATGGCGCTGGGCTACATGTTCGAACTGGCGCAGGGCCACACGAAGTGGCTGAGCCCCGACCTGCTCGGCCAGTCGCCCGAATTCGAGGCGCTGCTGCCCTACTGGATGGGCGCATGGGCCATGCGGCTGGCACCGGCGTGGATAGCCCCCGACTTCGCCGCCCGCCTGCCCTTCATCGCCTTGCTGGCCGTCACGCTGATGGCCGCCTGGTATGCGGTGTACTCGCTGGCGCGCACACCCGAGGCGCAGCCCGTGCCTTTCGCCTTCGGCGGCGAGGCGCTCCCCACCGACTACGCGCGGGCCATGGCCGACGGCGGCTTGCTCGCGCTGATCGCCTGCCTCGGGCTGGCCCAGCTCTCGCACGAAACCACCCCCGCCCTGGCGCAGCTCGGGTTCACCGCCCTCACCTTCTACGGGCTGGCCGCGCTCCCTTACCGGATCACGCTGCCCACCCTCAGCATCGCGGTCGGGATGGTGGGGCTGGGCCTGAGCGGCGCACCCGCCATGGCGGCGCTCTTCGCCGCGGGCGGCGCCGTGCTGCACTTCTTCGACGCACCCTCCGACGCCGCCAGCGAGGCGCGCGGCCGCCGTGGCGCCGCCATCATCATCGTCGTCGCGCTGGCCGCGGCGGCGGTGGCGGCAGGGCTGGACATGTGGGAGTGGCGACTCAGCTCGCATCCGGCCAACAACCCGCGCGACTGGCGCGCCATCGGCCGGCTGCTGGTGTGGTTCACGTGGCCGGCCTGGCCGCTCGCACTCTGGACCGTATGGCGCTGGCGGCGGCAACTGGCGCGTCGCCATGTCGCGTTGCCGCTCTGGTTCGCGCTGGTGGGTCTGGTCACCGCCATCCTGTCCGCCAACCCGGACCGCGCCCTGCTGCTCGCGCTGCCAGCGCTCGCCACGCTCGCGGCCTTCGCGCTGCCGACCCTGGACCGCAGCGTCTCGGCGCTGATCGACTGGTTCACGCTGCTGTTCTTCAGCGGCTGCGCGATCACCATCTGGGTGATCTGGATTTCGTTGCAGACCGGCATCCCGGCCAAGCCGGCCGCCAACGTGATGCGGCTCGCCCCGGGATTCGTCCCCAGCTTCTCGCTGCTCGCCCTGCTGGCCGCGCTCGCCGCCACGCTGGCCTGGGCCTGGCTGGTGAAGTGGCGGGCCGGCCGCCACCGGTCCGTCATCTGGAAGAGCCTGGTCCTGCCCGCCGGCGGCGTTGCGCTGTGCTGGCTGCTGCTGATGACGCTGTGGCTGCCGGTGCTCGATTACGCGCGCAGCTACGCACCGCTGGTGCGCAACGTGACGCAACTGATCGACCGGCCCGGCTGCATCGAAGTGCATGCGCTGACCCAGGCCCAGCTCGTCGCGCTGCGCTACCACGGCGGTTTGACGCTCGAACCGGCGTCGCGGCCCGCCACCTGCCCATGGCTGCTGGTGGATGCGGACTCGAGGCATTCGGCGTCGCTCGCCGTCGACATGCGCGAGTGGCAGCCGGTCGCCCTGATCGGCCGCCCCACCGACAGGAACGACAAGCTGCTGCTGTTCCGCAGGGCGCGTCACTAGCGGGGTGGCACAGGTGTCGGAACTGCGAACGATCGCGCGGCACGCCGGCACGCTGCTGGTGGGCCAGCTCGCCGTCATGGCCTTCGGTGTCACGGACACCATCGTTGCCGGGCGCTATTCCGAGCAGGCCCTGGCGGCGCTGT
>JAQGMY010000383.1 GCA_028292105.1 Ramlibacter sp. | reverse complement strand
CGCATCAACGCGATCGAGGCCGGCGAGACCTCGGTCCACGGCTGGCAGATCGGCAGCACCGGCCTGCAGGAATGCCTGACGCAGTGCACCGAGGCGATCGGCTGGAGCGGCAAGCGCGGCAAGCCGGGCGCCGGGATCAAGCGGCGCGGTGTCGGCGTGGCCGCGGCCATGCACGTCAGCGGCAACCGCACCATCGGCAACTGGGACGGCTCCACGGTGCTGGTGAGGATCAACGAAGACGGCCGCGTCATCATCCACAGCGCCGAGGCCGATGTCGGCCAGGGCGCCGCCACCATGCTGTGCCAGGTGGTTGCGCACGAACTGGACATCCCGCTCGCGCACGTGCACATCGTGGCGCCGGACACCGACAGCGCGCCCTGGGCGATCGGCACCCTCGCTTCGCGCGTCACCATCGTGGCCGGTAACGCGGCCATCGTGGCGGCAAGGGCGGCACGCGACAAGCTGTTCGCCCTCGCCGCCGCGATGCTGCAGGTCGAGGTGGAGGCGCTCGAACTGGCGCAAGGCAGCGTGCGGGTCCGCGCCGACGCGAGCCGCAAGATGACGTTCGCCGAACTGGGCCGCGCGCACATCTGGCGCCATGGCGGCGAAGGCCTGCAGGTCAGCGGCAGCTGGGACGCCAAGACGACCCAGTTCGACCAGGACGTCTACGGCAACATCGCGCCGGCCTATTCCTTCGCCGCCCAGGCGGTGGAAGTGGAAGTGGACACCGAGACCGGCCAGGTGAAGGTGATCGACAGCTTCGTCGCCGACGATTGCGGCAAGGCCTTCAACCCGCAGGCGGTGCACGGCCAGAGCAACGGCGCGGCGGCCCAGGCGATCGGCTGGGCGCTGTACGAGCAGCTGCAGCTGGAAGACGGCCGCATCGCCAACGGCAACTTCGCCGACTACACGATGCCTACGCCGGACGCGCTGCCGGAACTGCGCAGCGGCATCGTCGAATCGCTGGACCCGAACGGGCCGTACGGCGCCAAGGGCGCCAGCGAATGCGCGATCCTGCCGGGCGCCGCCGCCATCGCCAACGCGGTGTTCGACGCCATCGGCGTGCGCATCACCGACCTGCCGATCACCCCCGAAAAAGTGCTGGCCGCCCTGGGCGCCCGGCGCGAGGGAGAAGCCTTCCATGCGTGACTTCGAATTCCTGCAGCCGACGAGCGTGGCCGAAGCCAGCCACATGCTGAAGGACCATGGCGAGGATTGCCGGGTGATGGCCGGTGGCACCGCCCTGATGCTGGTGATGCGCCAGCGCATGCTCTCGCCCAGCCACGTCGTCTCCGCCGCCGGCCTGTCGGCCTTGCGCGGCATCAGTTTCGATGCGCAGCGCGGCCTGCGCATAGGAGCGCTGGAGCGCCACATCGACATCGCCCGCTCGCCGCTGGTGCAGCAGCATTACCCGATGCTGGCTGCGATGGCCGCGCAGGTGGCCAACCCGCAGGTGCGCAACCAGGGCACGCTGGGCGGCAACCTCTGCTACGCCGATCCGTCCACCGATCCGCCCGGCTGCCTGATGGCACTGGACGCGCAGGTGGTGCTGGGCAGCGCCCGTGGCGAACGCGTGCTGTCGATGGAGGAGTTCCTGGTCGACTTCTACGTCACGGCGATCGAGCCCGACGAACTGGTCGTGGAGGTGCGGGTGCCGCCGCCCTGCGCCGACGCGAGCGGCCTGTACACGCGCTTTCGCCGAACCGCCGCCGAACACCGGCCCCTGGCCAGCGTGTCGCTGATGACCCGCCGCGACGGCGCAGTCTGCACCGAAGCCCGCCTGGTGGTGGGCGCTTCGGTGCCGGTGCCGCGCCGCCTGCCCCGGGCGGAGGAATTCCTGCGCGGAAAGACTGTCACGGCGCAGGTGGCCGCCGAGGCCGCCGCGATCGTGGCTGCCGACATGGAAGCCATCTCCGACTCGCGCGGCACCGAAGCGTACCGGCGCGACATGGTGCGCGTGGTGGCGCGGCGCACGATCGCCGAATTGTTCGAGCTGCCTGAATCCTGAGGACACCATGAGCCAACACCGCATCCAGCTCGTCGTGAACGGCGAGCCCCAGGACACCGAAGTGCCGGCGCGCCGCATGCTGTCCGACTTCCTGCGCGACGACCTGCACCTCACCGGCACCAAGCGTGGCTGCGAAACCGGCACCTGCGGCGCCTGCTCGGTGCTGGTCGACGGCGAGGTGGTCAAGTCCTGCCTGTCGCTGGCCGTGCAGGCCGACGGCCGCAGCATCACCACGGTGGAAGGCCTGTGCAAGGACGGCCAGCTGCACCCGCTGCAGGAAAGCTTCATGCAGTGCGGCGGCCTGCAGTGCGGCTACTGCACGCCCGGCTTCCTGATGGCGTCCTGCGCCCTGCTGGCGCAGAACCCGAACCCCAGCGCGCAGGAAGTGCGCGAAGGCCTCAACGGCAACCTCTGCCGGTGCACCGGCTATACCCAGATTGTGGAGTCCGTGCTGGACGCCGCGGAGAAGATGCGTGGAAATTGAAAAGACATTGAACGTCGCCGCGGCGCCGGCCCGGGTTTGGGACATGCTGCTGGACCCGGAGGTCATGGGCGGCTGCGTGCCGGGCATGCAGTCGATCGAGGTGCTGAGTCCCACCGAATACAAGGCCCTGATCCAGGTGAAGATCGCGTTCATCAGCGCCAGGTTCAAGCTCAAGACCACCATCGCGGAGCAGCGCGCACCGCACTACCTGCGCACCGTTGGCACCGGCGAAGATGCGTCGGTGGCGAGTTCCCTCAAGCAGCAGAGCGAGATCTTCCTGACCGAGCAGGCCGATGGCGGCACCGAGCTGAAGATCAAGGTGAAGGTCGACGTGCTGGGCCGCCTGGGCAGCTTCGGCCTGAGCGTGATGAAGACCAAGGCCGACCGCATGTGGGAGGAGTTCGGCGACAACCTGGGCAAGCGGCTGGCGCCAGTCGCGACCTGATTCCCCGTAGGGTGTGCAAGCTTTGCTTGCGCACCATGCGCGCACGGCCGCCGCGGTGCGCAAGCAAAGCTTGCACGCCCTACGAAGTCAGGAAGCCACCAGGCGCGCCAGTTCAGCGTAGAAACCGTCGACCGCGCCTTGCGCGCCGGTCGGCAAGGCGGCCAGGTTGTCGCGGTGCGACTGCGCATCGGCACGGGCACCGGCCTCGCCGACCCGGCGCGACACGTCCTGCACGAAGCGGCACATAGGCGCGCGCAACTCGCCGAAGCGCTGCAGCGCGCCGGCCACCGGCAGTCCTTGCGCGAGCAGGCCACCGAGCACCACCGCATCCTGCACCGCCATGGCCCCGCCCTGCCCCATGAACGGCGTCGACGCGTGCGCCGCATCGCCGATCAGCACCACGCGGCCCTTGTGCCAGGGCAAGGGCAGCTGCACTTCTTCGACCGCCGTATAGAGAACTTCGGAGCCGTCGGACAAGGCATCGAGGAAGGGCCGCACCGGCCCGCCGAACTCGGAGAACGTCTCACGCATCGTGGCCGGCCATTTCGCCGGGTCGTGCCAGGTGCCCCGGGCTTCGGCGATGGTGCCGAACACATAGAGCTTGTCCTGCGAGATCGGCATGATCCCCACGCGCTTGCCGGGGCCCATCAGCATGATCTTGTCGACCAGTTCCGGCGGCCGCGCATGAACGCTGCGCCAGACGCCGAAGCCGGAATACGCGGGCTGCACCTGTGGCCACAAGAGCGACCGCACGCCCGAGCGGATGCCATCGGCCGCGATCACCAGCGTGTAGCGCGCCCGCGTGCCATGCGAGTCCGTGACCTCGACGCCGTCCTCGTCCTGCTCCAGCGCGGCAACGGTGGTGCCGAGCTGGACCATGATGCCCAGTGCCTCGATGCGGCGCGACAGCACCCGGTGCATCTCGGCCCGCTTGATCCCCAGGATGGCCGGCGCTCCCTGCACGGTGGGATAGGAGACGTCCGCGATGTGCGTGCCGCAGTGGTCGAAGTAGACGTTGCGCCCGCCCGGCACGACGAAGCCGGCCGCGAGCAGGTCGTCCATCACGCCCAGCTCGCGAAATTGCGCCAGGCCGTTGCCGTAGACGAAGATGCCGGAGCTGTGGAACTGCCAGCGGGCCTGCTTTTCGACGACGGTGACCGACCAGCCGGCACGCGCCAGGCTCATGGCGGCGCAGCAGCCGGCGATGCCGGCGCCCACGATCAGGGCCCGCTTCACGTGGGGTCCGGCTCACCGCGCAAGGCCGCCTCCACTTCGCCCTGCTCGTAGTCTTCCACCAGCCGCTCCCAGATCGCTTCCAGTTCATAGCTGACCGAACGGGCGAGTCCGTCCAGGTCGGGGAACAGCGTCGCGTACGTCACGTTCATGCGGTACAGGGCGCGCATGGCCGCGTGCCGCATCTCCAGCGGCAGGATGAACTTGGTCAGCAGGTCCTCGCTGCCGCCGTAGCCGTCCAGGATGGCATCGAGCGGCTGGTCCAGCACGCCAGGCACCACGAACAGCCCCGATTGCGCCACCAGGCGGCTGTCCATCTCGGACGGCTCGCCGAACCACATCAGCGGCAACTTGTTGCCGGCGAAGTAGCGGTCGAAGTTGCCGGCCACGCGCGGGTCGATGCACGCGCGGGTCAGCGACGGATCGAACGAAGGCGCGCTGTGCCACAGCGCCGGCGTGTTGAGCGCGAACACCGCGACGTCGCGCGATGCGCTCTCCAGCGCGAAGAAGGCGGCCACGAAGGGTGACTTGGTGAAGTCGAGCAGCCGGGTGGAGGCGCCGTGGTGCTGCATCAGCGCCAGGCAGCGCAGCTCGTCTTCGAGGGCCGTGCGGTCCGACAGGTAGATGTGCGCCTTGCGGCGAAAGATGCGCATGGCGCGCGCCTCGCGCAAGGGCCACAGGCGCGGATCCGGGCTGAACTGCTGCAGCCTGCGGGTCAGGGAAGGCACCAGCGGCCAGAGCGCGTTGACGTGGCCGCGAAAGGCCCAGCCTTCCAGCGCCTCGGTGTGCTCGACGAATTCAGACCAGCGGCGCAGGCGGACGACTTTCACGCGGACTCCTTTGCCACCATGTTAAGGCCGCCGTCCACTCTTCAGACGCTCCAGGCGTCGTAGCCGTACACCCAGTCGGCATTGCCGCCGGCGCGCAGCCAGTTGTTGCCGCGCGAGCCGACCTGGATCTGGCTGGCGCGCTCCAGCCGCAGCGCCTGGTATCGCGCCAGCGCCGCCGGGATGCCGTCCGCGGGCACGCCTTCGAACTGCCGCCCCAGCACCACGCCGTCCTCTATCGCCATGCCCGCGCCTTGGGCCATGAAGGGCATCATCGGATGGCAGGCGTCGCCCAGCAGCGCGACGCGGCCCTGCACCCAGGCCGGCAGCGGATCGCGCTCGTAGAGGGCGGTCTTCATCACCTCGTCGCAGCCCTCCAGCAAGGCGCGCGCGTCGGGATGGAAGCCGGCGTAGACCCGGCGCAACTCCTGCACGTCACCGGGCGTGGTCCAGGACTCCTCGGTCCACGACGCCTGCGCGGTGGTGGCGAAGACGAAGATGTCGCGCCCGCGGTTGAGCGGGAAGGTGACGATCTGGCTCTCCGGCGTCGGCCCCCACCACTTGGTGAAAGCGCCGAGGTTGGGCACCCCGGCCAGGCGCCCGGCCGGCACCACGGCGCGAAACGCCACCACGCCGGTGAAGCGCGGGCTTTCCGCGCCGAACACCGCGGTCCGCACCGCGGAGTGGATGCCGTCGGCGCCGACCAGCGCGTCGACGGTTTCCTCGCGGCCGTCGGCAAAGCGCAGGTGCACGGCGGCGGCGTCCTGCGTGATCGCTGTCGCCCGCGCGGCGAAGCGCACGTCTTCCACCGGCACCGCCTGGGCCAGCGCCGCCAGCAGGTCGGCGCGGTGGATCGTCAGCTGCGGCGCGCCGTACTTGCGCTCGGCCTCGTCGCCCATCGGCAAGCGGGAGGTTTCCTCGCCGCTGTCCCAGGTGCGGCTGATGCGGTGCGTCGGCCGGGCGGCGCTCTCGCGCACGGCGGCGCCCACACCCAGGCCGTCGATCGCCCGCACCGCGTTGGGTGTCAGGTTGATGTCGGCGCCCACCCGCATGAACTGCTTCGCCTGTTCGAAGACGATGACGTCCTGGCCGGCTCGGCGCAGGGCAATGGCGGCAGCCAGGCCGCCGACGCCGGCGCCAACGATGCCGATGCGAATCTTCTTCATGGTGATGGGTTCCGGGGTTCTCGGTTCAAAGGTCCAGCACCAGCGTCGCGCTCTTGCAGCCCGACACGCAGAGCATCATCACCTTGTTGGTGGCGCGCTCCTTGGCGCTGAGGATGGAGTCGCGGTGGTCCGGCTCACCCGAGATCACGCGCGTCTCGCAGGAGCCGCAGACACCTTCGCAGCAGCTGTGGTCCACGTGCACGCCCCCGTCGATGAGCGTGTCGAGGATCGACTTGCCGGGCTCCACGGTGAAGCTCTTCTTGCTGCGCACCAGTTCCACGGTGAAGCTCTTGCGCGCATCCGCGGCGGGCTGGTGTTCGACCGCGGCGAAGCGCTCCACGTGCGCGTTGTCGCCGTGGCCGAGCTCGGCACTGAACTTCTCGAAGGCGTCGAGCATCGCCGTCGGGCCGCAGGCGTAGAGATGCAGGCGGGGCGAGGCGGGCCGCTGCGCCAGCATCGAACGCAGGTCCGGCGGTCCGCCCTGCTCGTCGTCGAAGTGCGTGGTGAGCGGCACTGCCAGCTGCTCCAGTTCGGACAGGAAGGCCGCCGATCGCCGTGAACGCGCGAAGTACAGCAGCTCGTGGGAGCGACCCAGGTCGCGCAGCCGCCGGGCCATGCACAGCAGCGGCGTGATGCCGATGCCGCCGGCGATGAGCACCGTGTGGTCGGCGGTCTCCTGCAGCGGGAAGTTGTTGCGCGGCTCGGAGATGGCCAGCGGCATGCCGATGCGCAACTGCTCGTGCACGGCGCGCGAGCCGCCCCGGCTGGCCCGATCCTTGAGGACCGCGACCACGTAGCGGTCACGCTCGTCGCTGGAATTGCACAAGGAGTAGCTGCGCTCCATGCCGTTGGGCAGGTGCAGGTCGATGTGCGAGCCCGCGGCGAAGGGCGGGAACTCGCCGCCGTTCAGCGGCCGCAGGTCCACGCTGATGATGTCGTCGGCCTCGAAGCGCAGCGTGTGGACGAAAGCCTGGAGCGTGGTCATGGCACGGCCTTTTTCAGGCGCAGCGGGAAAGGTCGACATCGAGACGCGCCCAGGCGTCGATCTCGACCTTCAGTTCCGGAAATACCAGGCCCTTGACTTCGACCAGCGTCGAGCACGGATAGGGCGCCTGGAAGAAATCGCGGCGCGCCCGCCCGACTTCGTCCTTGTCGGCGATATCGGTCACGTAGATCACGAGCTTGTACAGGTTGCGGACGTTCCCGCCCGCCGCCTCCACGTACGCAAGCAGCTTGCGCAGCACCTCGAGCGTCTGCTCGTAGGCGCCCAGCGGCTGCGCCGCGTTGCGCGTGGCGGGATGCGCGGTCATGCCCGACATCACCACCTCGTTGCCGATGCGAAAGGCATTGGTCCACGTCGCGGTGGCGAGTTCGGGCACCGCCGGCGTGGCGATGCGCTGAACGTCCGTCATCGTTCAGCCCTTGGCCGCAGTCGCCGCTGCCAGCTGTTCGGCGGCGAGCGACTTCAGGTGGCGCCGCAGGCGCACGATGCCCATGTCGTGCTGGTACAGGTTCTCGCGCTGGTTGGCGTCCGGCTCCATCTGCTCGAGCATCACGCGGTCCTGCTCCAGCACGTGCCAGTGCCGCGCCTCCAGCCGGTTCTTGTACAGGAAGCGCCAGGTGTCGCGCTGCCAGCCGGTGAGCTTGCGGCAGCGCCAGTGAAACACCGCCGCCAGGTTGGGCGCGATCGGCGTGTAGCTGCCGACGATGTGGAAGCTGCCGCCGGGGCCGCCCGTCTTCGGGTATGGAATGGCCAGCCGCATCCAGTGGATGTTGGTGCTGCCCCATTCGGTCCAGTCGAAGTTCACGCCCTTCTGCCCGGTCTTTTCGAACACGAAGCCGTGGTCGGTGGCCCGGATCTGGAACTTGGCCTCGCTGTCGCCTTCTGCCATGGAATGCGACTGCTTGTGCAGGAAGGTCCCGTGCATCGGGTCCATCACGTTGTCCAGCACGTAGCGGTAGTCGCCCTTCCACTCGGTGTAGCAAAGGAAGCTGGAGTACTCGCCGCTCTCCAGTTCCTCGGGCAGCTGCAGCGGCGGCGGCGTGTCGATGTTGGTGTCGCTGTTGAACAGGAAGATGGCGCCATGGCGCTCCTGCACATGGAACGACAGCGCGGCGCGCGAGCCTTCCAGCTTGCAGCCGGGGCTGCCCGGCACCTTGGTGACGGTGCCGTCGCATTTCACCTGCACGCCGTGGTACGGGCACGCCAGCCGGTCGCCCAGCACCACGCCTTGCGACAGCGGCGCGCCGCGGTGCGGGCAATGGTCTTCCAGCGCGTGCAGCGCGCCGGCCGCATCGCGCCAGACGGCGATCTTGCGGCCCAGGCGACGCAGCGACACCGGCCGCTCCTTGACGAAACCGGAGGGGCAGATCGGGTACCAGAGGTCCTTCAGGCCAACTTCGAGCAGCGCCTCGACCGGGTCGGCGGCGGCTGCGATCTTGATCGGGATCATGGCGGTGTCTCTCTCAGTTGCCCAGGCGCGCCATCAGGGCCGCGAAGGAAGATTCGGTCCAGGGCAGCCCGTTGTCGGCGGACTGGCCACTGACGTTGAGGTAGCTGACGAGGCCCTGCAGGTCGTGGATGCCTTCGGCGTAGGCCCGCTCGATGGCGTCTCCCAGCAGGTCTTCGAAAGGCGTCGGTGCGCGCTGCCGCGCCTGGTGCGGGTCGAGATAGCGGTCGTTGCTTGTCATCACTGGCCTCCTTGGCGAACCCGTTCGCGAATCCGTTCGCGCACCGGGACAAAGTCGTAGGTCGGGTAGCACTCGGTGCGGAACACGCCCCAGGCAGAGCGCTCCAGTTCCACGTTGATCTTCGGCAGCAGCGCCGGCGGCAGCTCCAGCGTGACGATCTGCCCCAGGCCCATGGCCACCGTCCACGACACGACCCGCACGCCGTCCACGGGGAAGCGTTCCCACCAGTCCATCTTCTTCATGTGGGCCTGGATCTCGTCCAGGTTCCTGCTCTGGTCGTGCCGCAACAGCACGGTCAGCAGCATCAGGCCGGGGGCAGCGGGCTCGTGATCGGGGGCCATGGCCGTCTTCACTCCGCCTGGATGCCGAAGTCCTTGATGATCCTGCCGAAGCGGTTGTGGTCCGCGGCGTTGGTGCGCGCCAGGCGCTGCGGATCACCACCGGCGGGCAGGCCGCCGAACACCTTCATCTTGGCGGCCACGTCCGGCATCTTCAGGATCTCGTTCATGTGCGCGTTGAGCGTGCGAACGATCTCCGGCGACAGGCCCTTGGGGCCCATCAACCCTTGCCAGGCGCTCACGTCCACGTCGCGCAGGCCGAGTTCGCGCGCGGTCGGCACGTCAGGCGCGAGCGGCGAACGCTCGCTGTCGAACACGGCGATGGGATTCATCTTGCCGCTGGCGACGTGCGGCGCCACCGGGCCCCAGGTGATGAAGGTCAGCGGCACGTGGCCGCCCAACACGTCGTTCACGGCCGGGGCCACGCCCTTGTACGGCACGTGCGACAGCTTGACGCCGGCGGACTTGTTGAACATCTCGCCCAGGATGTGCATGGGCGAGCCGCTGCCCGGGCTGGCGTAGTTCATCGGCTTGGTCCTGGCAGTCGCCACCAGCTCCTTGAGGTCCTTCGCGGCGCCGGCGGAAGCCACCAGGAACAGCGGTTGCGTGCCGGTCATGATGATGGGGGTGAAGTCGGTCAGCACGTCATAGCTGTTGGCCGGCGACTGCTTCAGCACCAGCATGGCGATGGAAATGGTGCTGGGCGTCATCAGCAGGGTGTAGCCGTCCGGCGCGGCCTTGGCCACGTACGTGTTGCCGATGATGCCGCTGGCGCCGGGCTTGTTGTCCACGACGACGGGCTGGCCCAGGCGGGTCGACAGCTTCTCGGCGTAGAGACGGGCCATGGCATCCGTGTCACCGCCGGCGGGATAAGACACGATGATGGTGATCGGCTTGGTGGGCGTCCATGACTGCGCGAACGACGGCACGGAGCACAGGGAAGCGCCGGCAGCGGCTGCGGCGAGGACGAGGCGACGGGAGAATTTCACGTGGTGGTTCCTGGTTGGGGGGCGCGCGTTACTGCGCCTCGATCTTGCGGCTGCGAATGATGGGCGCCCAGGTCGCGGTTTCCTTCTTGATCAGGTCACCGAAGGCACTGGTGGGCACCAGCCAGGTCTGCAGGCCCTGCAGCTGCAGGCGCGCCTGGTTGGCGGGCTGGTTCAGGATGCGGGCGAAGTCCCGGGACAATTGCTCGACGACGGCCGGCGGCGTGCCCTTGGGCGCCAGCACGCCGTACCAGGAGGTCACCGCGATGCCGGGCACGCCGGCTTCCGCCAGTGTCGGTACCTGCGGCAGTTGCGGGTCGCGCGTCGCATCGGTCACGGCCAGCGGGCGCAGCTTGCCGGACTGTATGTGCGGCAGCAACGCCGGCAGGTTGCCGATGATCATGGGCACGGTGCCGCCGAGCACGTCGTTCAGCCCCGGTCCCGATCCCTTGTAGGCCACGTGCAGGAAGTCGACGCCGGACTGCTGGCCCAGCAACTCCCCCGCCAGGTGCAACTGGCTGCCGACGCCCGGCGTGGCGTAGCTCACCGAGTTGGGCTTGCCCTTGGCCATGGCGACCAGCTCCGCGATGTTCTTCGCCGGCACCGCAGCGTTGACCGCCACCACGTTGGACGCACGCGCGAGCGAGCTGACGGGCGCGAAATCGCCCAGGATGTTGAGGCCGGCATTCGGCATCAGCGTCGGGTTGATCGTCAGGTTGCCGGCCGGGATCACCAGCAGCGTGTGGCCGGTCGGCTGGGAGCGCTTGACCTGGTCGATGCCGATGTTGCCCGCGGCGCCGGGCTTGTTCTCGACGATCGCGGTCTGCTTGTATTGCGCGGCGAGGCCGTCGGCCAGCATGCGGGCGAGCGTGTCCACCGGACCGCCGGGCGGGAACGGCGCCACCAGGGTGAAGGGCTTGGCGGCCAGTTGCGCCGCCGCGTCCTGCGCCTGCGCGAGGGGCGGCACCAACGTGACGATCGCGGCGAGGGCGAGCCTGGAGAGGGAAGAGATCATGATGGTTTGCGGTCCGTGATGAAGGCGCCCTTGGGGGCATCCGCGGCTTTCTGCCGGCGGGTGTTGCCGTCGATGCCACCGTCGATCGCCCATTCGGCGAACACGGTCGGCCCCGGTTCGAATTCGCGCGGCTCCCATTCGGCGGTGAGCTGGTCCTCGTCGGCGTAGTACTCGATCAGTCCCCCGGCCGGGTTCTGGAAATACCAGAAGTAGGCGGAAGAGACCGGATGCCGCCCCGGGCCCAACTGGGTCTGCCAGCCGCAGCGCG
>JAQGMY010000367.1 GCA_028292105.1 Ramlibacter sp. | reverse complement strand
GCGACTTCTCCGGCGGCGAATGGTCGATGCCGAATCCCACCTCGCGCACGCTGCTGCGCGCCAACGCCGACCTGTCGCCGGCCCTGATCGCCCGCGCCATTGCGCATCGGCTCAAGAAGCTGGGCCTGGACAGCGACACCCAGGCCCGCATCGACGCGCAGCTGGCGATCCTGGAAGCCAAGGAGCGTTCGATGCAGGCAGTGGAGGTCCGCGGCGACCGCCAGCCCTGGTTCTGCTCGGGCTGCCCGCACAACACGTCCACGGTGGTGCCGGAGGGATCGCGCGCCATGGCCGGCATCGGCTGCCACTTCATGGCCACCTGGATGGACCGCTCCACCATCGGCTTCACGCAGATGGGCGGCGAGGGCGTGCCCTGGGTCGGGCAGCAGCCCTTCACGACCGACAAGCACATCTTCGCCAACCTCGGCGACGGCACCTACTTCCACAGCGGTTCGCTGGCGATCCGCCAAGCGATCGCGGCCGGCGTCAACATCACCTACAAGATCCTCTACAACGACGCCGTCGCCATGACGGGCGGCCAGCAGGTGGGCGAGCGGCCGGAAGGCCACTCGGTGCTGCAGATCGCGCACAGCATGCGGGCCGAAGGGGTGGCCAGGCTGGTGGTGGTGACCGACGAGCCGGAGAAGTACGAAGGTGCGGCCCTGCCTGCCGGGGTGCAGGTGTTCCACCGTGACGAGCTCGACCGGGTGCAGCGTGAATTCCGCGAGGTCCCCGGGGTGACCGTGATCATCTACGACCAGACCTGCGCCACCGAAAAGCGCCGTCGCCGCAAGCGCGGCGCCCTGGTGGACCCGGCCGTGCGGGTCATGATCAACGACCTGGTGTGCGAAGCCTGCGGCGACTGCAGCGTCAAGTCGAACTGCCTGTCGGTGGAGCCGCTGGAGACCGAATTCGGCCGCAAGCGCACCATCAACCAGAGCTCGTGCAACAAGGACACCAGCTGCCTCAACGGCTTCTGTCCCAGCTTCGTCACGGTCGAAGGGGGGCAGCTGAAAGGCAAGTCCAAGTCCAGGGACAAGGCGCTGTCGCCCTACGAGGGACCCGCCTTGCCGGAGCCCTTGCTGCCCTCCACCCGGGAGGCCTACGGAATCGTCGTCGCGGGTGTCGGTGGCACCGGCGTGATCACCATCGGCCAGCTGCTCGGCATGGCCGCCCACATCGAAGGCCGCGGCATCGTCACGCAGGACGCGGCGGGCCTCGCGCAAAAAGGCGGCGCCACCTGGAGCCACGTGCTGATCGCCGACAGCCAGGATGCGATCCGCACCACCCGCGTCAGCATGGCGGCGGCCGACCTGATCATCGGTTGCGACCCGATCGTCACCAGCGGCAAGGAAACCGTCCTGCGCATGCGCCCGGGCCGCACCCGCGTGGCCCTCAACGGCCACAGCACGCCGACTGCCGCTTTCGTGAAGAACGCCGAGTGGGCCAATCCCGCCGCTGAATGCGCGGCCGAGATCGGCAAGGCGGTCGGCGCCGAAGGGCTGGCGGCGTTCGATGCCGATGCGCTGGCGGTGCGCGTGCTGGGCGACAGCATCTATACCAACCCGCTGATGCTCGGCTTCGCCTGGCAAAAGGGCTGGGTGCCGCTGGGGCGCGATTCCATCCTGCGGGCGATCGAGCTCAACGCCGTGGCCGTGGACAACAACAAGGCCGCCTTCGAATGGGGTCGCCGCGCCGCCCATGATCCGGCGGCGGTGGCCGGGCTCGCCGCGCCGTCGGCGCAGGTGATCGAATTCAAGAAGCGGGAAACCGTCGACAGCATCGTCAAGCGGCGCGTCGAGTTCCTCACCGGCTATCAGAACGCCGCTTATGCGGACCGCTACCGGGACCTGGTGGAGCGGGTGCGCGTGGCGGAGCTTCCCCTGGGCAAGTCCACCCTGAGCGAGGCGGTGGCGCGCAACCTGTTCAAGCTGATGGCGTACAAGGACGAATACGAGGTCGCGCGCCTGCACGCCGAGAGCGGCTTTCGCGAGAAGGTGGCCGCGCAGTTCGAGGGCGACTTCAAGATCCATTACCACCTGGCGCCGCCGGTCATTGCCCGCCGCAACGAGAAGGGCGAGCTGGTCAAGCGCAAGTTCGGCCCCTCGACCTACCAGCTGTTCCGCATCCTGGCCAAGCTCAAGGGCCTGCGCGGCACCCCGCTGGACGTGTTCGGCCGTACCGAGGAGCGCCGCACCGAGCGCGCGCTGATCGACGAGTATCGGCAGACCGTGCTGGAGCTGGTGGACCGCCTGCAGCCCGGCAACCACGCCCTCGCGGTCGAGATCGCCGGGCTGCCCGACAAGATCCGCGGCTACGGGCACGTCAAGGAGCGCAACCTCGCGGCCGTGCGGCCCCAGTGGGATCAGCTGATGCGGCAGTGGCGCGGCCAGTCCACCGAGCGCCAGGCGGCCTGAGCGGTCCGGCGGGCACCCGGCGGGCGGCGCTGGGGCGCCGCATACAATCGCACTTCTTTCCGGGCAGCCCGTTGGCGTCCCGGGCGTTCCCCTGCTTAGTCGTTTATCCGTTTTCCTGGAGTCACCGTGCTGATTTCTTCCGCCTACGCCCAGACGGCGCCGGCCGCCACCACTGACGGTGGCGGCATGCAGTCCTCCCTCATGAGCATGCTGCCGCTGGTGCTGATGTTCGTGGTCCTCTATTTCGTGATGATCCGGCCGCAGATGAAGCGCCAGAAGGAACACCGCACCATGGTGGAGGCGCTCGCCAAGGGCGATGAAGTCGCCACCGCGGGCGGGCTGCTCGGACGCGTCACGCGCCTCGGCGACACCTACCTCGGCGTGGAAATCGCCAACGGGGTCGAAGTCCAGGTGCAGCGCACCGCCATCGTCCAGGTCCTGCCCAAGGGCTCCATCAAGTAAGGGCCCAAGGACACGGGGGCCAATGCCCTGGTGTCCTGTCCGTTATGAACCGTTATCCCATCTGGAAGTACGTGGTCATCGGGATCGCGTTGCTGATCGGGGTGCTCTACACCCTGCCCAATTTCTTCGGCGAGGACCCCGCCGTCCAGGTTTCGGCCGCCCGCAGCACCGTCAAGGTGGACGCGTCCACCCGCAGCCGGATCGAACAGGTGCTGGCGCAGGCGGGCATCAAGCCGCTGGCGATCGAACAGGACCCGAACTCGATCAAGGTGCGGCTGGACAACACCGACACCCAGCTGAAGGCCAAGGAGGCGATCCAGAAGGCGCTGGTGCCGGACCCCAACGACGCCTCCTACGTGGTGGCGCTGAACCTGCTGTCGAAGACGCCGGCCTGGATGGCCGCCATCAACGCGCGGCCGATGTACCTGGGGCTGGACCTGCGCGGCGGCGTGCACTTCATGCTGCAGGTCGACATGCAGGCGGCGCTGACCAAGAAGGCCGAGGCCTATTCCGGCGACCTGCGCAGCGTGCTGCGCGAGAAGAACATCCGGCACGCCGGCATCAGCCGCAATGGCCAGGCGATCGAGATCCGTTTTCGCGAGCCAGCGGCGCTGCAAGCGGCCCGCGCCGTCATCGCCGACCAGTTCCCCGACCTGCAGCTGGCCGAGACGCCGGAGGGCGACGCCACCAAGGTCACCGCCACGATCAAGCCGGAAGCGGCCCGGCGCGTGCAGGACCAGGCGCTCAAGCAGAACATGGTGACCCTGCACAACCGGATCAACGAGCTGGGCGTGGCCGAGCCGGTGATCCAGCAGCAGGGCGTCGACCGCATCGTGGTGCAGCTGCCCGGCGTGCAGGACACCTCGCGCGCCAAGGACATCCTGGGCCGCACCGCCACGCTTGAAGTCCGCATGGTGGACGAGAGCACCGAAGGCCGCGCCGCCGAGGCAGGCAGCGGCCCGGTCCCCTTCGGCGATGAGCGTTACCTGGACCGGCAAGGCCGCCCGGTGGTCGTCAAGAAGCAGGTCGTGCTGACCGGCGAAAACCTGACGGACGCCCAGGCCGGCTTCGACAGCCAGACGCAGGAAGCGGCGGTGCACCTGACGCTGGACGCCAAGGGTTCGCGCATCTTCCGCGACGTGACGCGCGAGAACGTCGGCAAGCGCATGGCCATCCTGCTGTTCGAAAAGGGCAAGGGCGAAGTCGTGACGGCACCGGTGATCCGCAGCGAAATCGGCGGCGGGCGCGTCCAGATCTCCGGCAGCATGAACACGGTGGAAGCCAATGACACGGCGCTGCTGCTGCGCGCCGGCTCGCTGGCCGCGCCGATGGAGATCATCGAGGAAATGACCATCGGCCCCAGCCTGGGCGCCGAGAACATCGCCAAGGGCTTCCACAGCGTCGCCTGGGGCTTCGCGGCCATCGTGGTGTTCATGGGCCTGTACTACATGCTGTTCGGCATGTTCTCGGGGCTGGCGCTGGCGGTGAACCTGTTGCTGCTGGTGGCCATCCTGTCCATGCTGCAGGCGACCCTGACACTCCCCGGCATGGCGGCCATGGCGCTGGCGCTGGGCATGGCGATCGACTCCAACGTGCTGATCAACGAACGGGTGCGGGAGGAACTGCGCGGCGGCGCCTCCCCGCAGGCGGCCATCCATTCCGGCTACGAACGGGCCTGGGCGACCATCCTGGACTCCAACGTCACCACCCTGATCGCCGGCGTCGCGCTGCTCGCCTTCGGCTCGGGCCCGGTGCGCGGCTTCGCCGTCGTCCATTGCATCGGCATCCTCACGTCGATGTTCTCCGCCGTCTTCTTCTCCCGTGGCCTGGTCAATCTCTGGTACGGCCGGCAGAAGAAATTGAAGACCGTTTCGATCGGAACTGTCTGGCGGCCCGGCGCGGATGGCGCTATAACCAAGGCAGAGTGAGGAAAAGCGCGGCGGTTCGGGCTCCCGGAGCCTGAAAAGCCGCGCCCACCCAAGGAAAAGAAGCAGTGGAGTTTTTCAAAATTCGCCGGGACATCCCGTTCATGAAGAACGCGCTGGTGTTCAATGTGATCTCGGTGATCACGTTCCTCGCCGCGGTGTTCTTCCTCGTGACGAAGGGCCTGCACCTGTCGGTGGAGTTCACCGGCGGCACCGTGATGGAGGTGCAGTATTCGAAACCGGCCGACGTCGAAGCGATCCGCCGCACCGTCTCCGGGCTCGGTTACCAGGACGTCCAGGTGCAGAACTTCGGCACCTCCCGGGACGTCCTGATCCGGCTGCCGGTGCAAAAAGGTGTGAGCTCGGCGCAACAGAGTGACCGCACCCTCGCGGCCTTGCGCACGGCCGATCCGGCCGTTACGGCCAAGCGGGTGGAATTCGTCGGCCCGCAGGTCGGCGAGGAGCTGGTTTCCAACGGGCTGAAGGCGCTGGCGATGGTGGTCGCCGGCATCATGATCTACCTGGCGGTCCGGTTCGAATGGAAGTTCGCGGTGGCGGCGATCCTCGCCAACATGCACGACGTGATCATCATCCTCGGCTTCTTCGCCTTCTTCCAGTGGGAATTCTCGCTGGCGGTGCTGGCGGCGGTGCTGGCGGTGCTGGGTTACTCGGTGAACGAGTCGGTGGTGATCTTCGACCGGATCCGCGAGAATTTCCGCCGCTTTCGCAAGCTGAGCACGGTGGAGACGATCGACAACGCGATCACCTCCACCATCAGCCGCACGATCATCACCCACGGCTCCACGCAGATCATGGTGCTGTCGATGCTCCTGTTCGGCGGCGCGACGCTGCACTACTTCGCCATGGCGCTGACCATCGGCATCCTGTTCGGCATCTATTCCTCCGTGTTCGTCGCCGCGGCCATCGCCATGTGGCTGGGGATCAAGCGCGAGGACCTGGTGAAGGGTCCGGTCAGGCGCGAAGGCGATCCGAACGATCCAAACGCCGGCGCCACCGTCTGAGGCTGCACTGATGTCGTCCACGCTCACCCCTGCCTCGGCGCCGCTCGCACGGCAGGCGCGTGAGCGGTTCGTGGCGCACATGGAGGGCGTGCTGACCGAGCTGTCGAACGCAGTCCGCTCGGCGCTCCAGGAGCAGATGAACACGGCGCAGAGCAGCCGTGACATGCAGCAAAAGCGCGACGCGCTGGTCGACTACGAGCAGGCGGCGGCGCGCTGGATCGACGGCGTCGCCAAGGCCTGGCGCCGGGCCATCGTGCCGGCCACGGCCACCGGCCGCGTGCGGATGCAGCTCGCCAGCCTGGAACTGATAGGCGACGACGTCGTCGAGAACAAGATCCTGTCCTCGCGCCTGGCCATGGCCGTGCAGGAAAAGGTGGTCTGGGACCTCAACGACCTGAAGTTGCGCATCACGCACCTGGAAGGCGGCGAGGAGCTCGCCAACGAGGACGTGCTGCGGCCCGAAGCACTGGCGCAGCTGCTGGTGGAGCAGTGGAGCGCGGCCAAGCTGCCGCGCGAAACCTGGACCCAGGTCAAGGACGTGATCGAGAGCGGCGTCGTGCCGCGCGCGCTGGACGGCTATCGCCAGGCCAACGAATTCCTGGTCGAGAGCGGCGTGCTGCCGAACATCGACCTGCGTAACCGCGTCAAGCGCCCGGTGTCGCCCGATCGCCCGCAGCGGCAACCGAATGCCCCCGCCGGACAGGCCGAGCACCGTGGCGGTGGCGGTGGCGGCGGTGGCGGCAACGGCGGCACGGGCGGTGGCTCCGGCGGCGGCTCCGGCTCCGGCTCGGG